>JBOICL010000112.1:0-2680 GCA_050740055.1 Stenotrophobium sp. | reverse complement strand
GATGAACTGGTTGATGAAATAACCCTCGCTGCCCATGATCTCGACGCCGTCATACCCGGCTTCGCGCGACAGTTCCGCGCAGCGCACGAAGGCCCGAATCTGTTTTTCGATGCCGTCCGCCGACAGTTCGCGCGGGGAGAACGGTGAGATCGGCGATTTGATCTTCGACGGCGCAACGGCGAAGGGATGGTAGCCATAGCGTCCGGTATGCAGGATTTGCAGCGCGATCTTGCCGCCGTTGTCGTGTACCGCCTGCGGAATTTCGCGATGACGGCGTGCCGCAGCGGAGGATGAAAGCGTGCCGCCCAGCGGCTTGGTCCAACCCGCGATATTGGGCGAAAAGCCGCCGGTGACGATCAGGCCCACGCCGCCGCGCGCTCGTTCGGCGTAATAGTCCGCGAGCCGGTGCAGGTTTTTGCGGCTGTCTTCGAGGCCGGTGTGCATCGAGCCCATCAGCACGCGGTTCTTCAGCGTGGTGAAGCCGAGGTCGAGCGGCGCGAGCAGGTGTGGGTAAGGCGTGGTCGATGAGCGGGACAAGACTGTACTCCACAAGGATGGAAGACGATTGCGCGCAATGGTAGCAGCGCGGGATGACGCAAAGCGCCATCGGCGCTTCACCCGCTCTGCCGGTTTGATCGGCAAACGATGTTATTTTATATAAACTATATATAAATATAATTAATATAAATAAACATTCACATCGTTACAAATGCAAGGAGCGGGTGCCGAATGGTGTTTGCCCGCAGGGCAATAGTCGCCGGTTTTTCTGACCGGCGATGAATCAGCAAAGTCTGCTCAGCGATTGCGGCGAAATACCGAAAGCTTGCTGCCATAGCCGGGTGTGGGCGGCAGTCCGACGATGCCCTTTTCGGTGACGACCAGATCGTCTGGCGCGAACAGTGGCGGCTGGCCGGTTTTCACCGAGGACGGATTCTGGAAACTCAGCGGATCGGTCTGCGAGATGAGGCTGCCATCGGCGCCGATCAGCGCGATCTGGCCGTTGCTGTAGAACGCCTGCAGCACGTCGTTGCCGACCGGTTGCAGATCATCCGGAATGCTTGGAAATGTCGCGAACACCTGCGGTGTTCCGGCGCTGCCGTCGGGCAGAATCTGCACGGTCTTGAGCTGCCCCAGGGAAATTGTGGCGACATCGCTGTCGCTGACCAGCAGCGTGTCGCCGCGGCGCTGCAGGCCATTCGGGCCGAGCAGGCCGCTGGTCAGCCAGTCCACCTGTTCGGTGACGTGCATCGGGTCGGCCGGATCGAAGCGCAGGCGCACGATTTTCGGATCGGGCAAGGTGTTGCTCGCCAGCGGGCCGTTGACGATGTACATCTCGCCGCCGGGGCCGAGGGTCACGCCGTTGGGCGCGGCCATGCCGAGAGCGTGGATGGCTTTCAGCGCGGGCGGCTGATCGGTCAGGCGCGCCGCGTACAGGTTGCCGTCGAAGCAGGCGGCGTAGAGCACGTCGCCGCGCTGCGCCAGTCCGGTGAAATTGCAGCTGCCCGCATAGATAGGCGTGGCATGCCAGCCGGCGCTTTCGCGGGTGACTTCAAAAACATTGGTGCCGCCGGAAACGAACAGGCGGCCATCCGGCGTGAACAGCGTGTTCTCGGCGCTGGGAATATCCAGCAACTGCGTCTTGGTGCCGCAGCCGGAGGCTACGCAGAGCGTCGAGGGATCGACCGATGCCGCCGCAGCGTCCGCCCCCGTGCTGCCGCCGCAGGCGTCGAGCAGCGCGGCGCACAGGATCGCGGCCGCTATCCGTCCTGTATTCACATCATTTCCAGCGCCACCGCCACCGCCTCGCCGCCGCCGATGCACAGCGTGGCGACGCCGCGCCTGCCGCCGGTTTTCTTCAGTGCCCCGATCAGTGTGGCGACGATGCGCGCGCCGCTGGCGCCGATCGGGTGGCCTAGCGCACAGGCGCCGCCGTGGATGTTGACCTTGGCGTGATCCAGCTTGTGTTCCTTCATCGCCGCCATCGTCACCACCGCGAAGGCTTCGTTGATTTCCCAGAGATCCACGTCGGCAACCTTCCAGCCGGCTTTCTCCAGCACGCTGCTGATCGCCGTGACCGGCGCAATGGTGAATTCCGCCGGCAGGCGCGAGTGGCTGGCGTGCGCGACAATTTTCGCCAGCGGCTTGAGGCCGCGTTTCGTGGCTTCGCCCTGCGTCATCATGACCACTGCGGCGGCGCCGTCGGAGATGGAACTGGCGTTGGCGGCGGTGATCGTGCCGTCCTTCTTGAACGCGGGCTTGAGCGAGGGAATCTTTTCCGGCTTGGCCTTGAACGGCGCTTCGTCCTTGTCGAGTTTCTCCGCGCCATTGCGGCCCTGGATTTCCAGCGGCGCGATCTCGAAAGCGAAGCTGCCATCCTCGTTGGCGCGTTTGGCGCGCGCGAGCGATTCAATGGCGTAGTCGTCCTGGTCCTTGCGCGTGAAACCGTATTTCTCGACCGTGCGCTCGGCGAACACGCCCATCGCGGTGCCGCGCTCGTAGGCGTCTTCGAGACCGTCCAGCGCCATGTGGTCGTACACGGTGCCGTGGCCATAGCGATAGCCGCCGCGCGCCTTGGTCAGCAGATAGGGCGCGTGGGTCATGCTCTCCATGCCGCCCGCGACCATCACCTTGCTGCTGCCGGCCTTGAGCTGGTCGTGCGCGAGCATGATCGCCTTCATGC
>JBOICL010000111.1:0-1851 GCA_050740055.1 Stenotrophobium sp. | reverse complement strand
CTGCGCGACGCGCGGCAACTCATCGACAACAGCGGCCGCGAGATTCGCCTCGAAATCGACGGCGGCGTGAAGGTGGACAACATCGGCGAGATCGCCGCTGCTGGCGCGGATACTTTCGTTGCCGGCTCCGCGATTTTCGGCAACAAGGATTACGCCGCGACCATCCGCGCTATGCGCGCGGCCATCGCTGCGGCAAAATAGGCGCGTGATGACCGCTCGACCCGACACACTGCCGCACCCGCTCTCGCACTTCTGGCGATGGCATTTGTGATTATTAGTTGTTAATTTTAAATATCATCATTTAAATAATCACAGCACCGCAGCGGCCAACGCGAAGAGCGGGTCATATTCCCGCACTAGGGGATGGCGCCGGTGCAGCCAGGAAATCGCAACAAATGTCCTCGTCACAGTACAACCGCATCGCCCTAACGCGCGAACTGCCGGGTGATCTCGATACGCCCGTCGGCGCGTATCTGAAACTCAGCAATCGTCCCTATTCCTACCTGCTGGAATCCATGCAGGGCGGCGAAAAATGGGGCCGCTATTCCTTTATCGGCCTGCCCAGCCGCGAAGTGCTGCGCGTCCACGGCCAGCGCATCTGCGTGACGCGCGATGGCGTAATCGTCGAACAGACCGTAAGCGCCGACGTGATCGACTGGGTGCGTGACTACGCGGCGCGCTATCGAGTGCGTCCCGAGCCGGGACTGCCGCGTTTCGCCGGTGGACTCGTCGGTTATTTCGGCTACGACTGCGTGCGCTATTTCGAACCCAAGCTCGCGGCCACGCAAAAGATCGACACGCTGGGCACGCCCGACATCCTGCTGATGCTCGCCGACGAATTGGTCGTGTTCGACAGCCTGCGTGCGACGCTGACCCTGGTCGTGCACGCCGATCCCGCCGATGCCGCGGACCTGCGGCGCGCGCGCACGCGGCTGGACGAAATCGAGGCTGAACTCGCGCAGCCCACGCCGCACCCGCGCGCCGCTGCGAAAGCTCCGCAGGCGCTGGATTTCACCAGCAGTTTTCCGCGCGAGCGCTTTCTTGCGGCGGTCGCGCGCGTGCAGGACTACATCGCCGCCGGCGACACTATGCAGGTGCAGATCGGCCAGCGCCTGTCCGCGCCGTTTGCTGCCGAACCGCTGGCGCTGTACCGCGCCATCCGCCGGCTCAATCCCTCGCCGTATCTCTACTGCATGCACCTCGACGACCATCACGTGGTCGGCTCCTCGCCGGAGATCCTGGTGCGCGTCGCCGACGGCGAGATCACTCTGCGGCCTATCGCCGGCACGCGCCGCCGCGGTGCGACGCCGGAAGAGGATGCACGGCTCGCCGCCGAACTGCTGGCTGATCCCAAGGAACTGGCGGAACACCTGATGCTGATCGACCTGGGCCGCAACGACGTCGGCCGCGTCTCTGAGATCGGCGTGCGTGTCACTGACAAGATGGTGATCGAGCGCTACAGCCATGTCATGCACATCGTCTCCAACGTCGTCGGCCGGCTCAAGCCGGGGCTGGACGCGATGGACGTGCTCGCCGCGACCTTTCCCGCAGGCACGCTCACCGGCGCGCCGAAGGTGCGCACCATGGAAATCATCGATGAACTGGAACCGGTCAAGCGCGGCATCTACGGCGGCGCGGTCGGCTATCTCGGCTGGGACGGCAACATGGATCTCGCCATCGCGATCCGCACCGCCGTAATCAAAAACGGCCTGGTTCACGTGCAGGCCTCGGCCGGCATCGTCGCCGACTCGGTGCCGGAAGCCGAATGGGAAGAAACCCTGCAAAAAGCCCGCGCCATGCTGCGCGCCGCCGAGCAGGCCACGGGGGTGCCGTCATGATCCTGATGATCGA
>JBOICL010000110.1:0-2834 GCA_050740055.1 Stenotrophobium sp. | reverse complement strand
GAGGAGCTCTTCGGCGACATCCTCATCCCGATGGAGGTCGTGCAGGAGATGGTGAAGGGCGAGAAGAGGACCTCCAAGCGCAAGTTCTTCCCCGGCTACGTGCTGGTGCAGATGGAAATGGTCGAGGACACTTGGCATCTGGTGAAGTCCACGCCTAAGGTGCTCGGCTTCATCGGCGGCACGCCGGACAAGCCTGCGCCGATTTCCGACAAGGAAGCCGCCTCCATCCTCAACCGCGTCGAGGAGTCGGTGGAGAAGCCGAAGCCGAAGACCCTGTTCGAGCCGGGCGAATCCGTGCGTGTCAAGGAAGGCCCGTTCGCCGATTTCAGCGGCGTGGTGGAAGAAGTCAATTACGACAAGAACCGCTTGCGGGTCGCGGTTCTGATTTTCGGCCGCTCGACACCGGTCGAACTGGAATTTTCACAGGTGGAAAAGGGCTAAAGCCTTTTCCTTTGTTTCACGGGGAGCCGCAAGGCGTTCGCACCCACTTTGGAGTAGCACATGGCTAAGAAAGTAACGGCCTACGTCAAGCTGCAGATCCCTGCAGGCAAGGCCAACCCGGCGCCGCCGGTTGGTCCCGCGCTGGGCCAGAACGGCGTCAACATCATGGAGTTCTGCAAGGCTTTCAACGCGGCCACGCAGAAGCTGGAACCGGGCCTGCCGACGCCGGTGGTCATCACGGTCAATTCCGACCGCTCCTTCACCTTCATCACCAAGACGCCGCCGGCGACCGTGCTGATCAAGAAGGCGATCGGCCTCGAATCCGGCAGCGCCACGCCGAACACCAAGAAGGTCGGCAAGATATCGCGCAAGCAGCTCGAAGATATCGCCAAGATCAAGTGGCCGGATATGAACGCCGCCAGCATGGATGCCGCTGTGCGCATCATCGCCGGTTCCGCCCGCAGCATGGGCGTGGACGCAGAGGTTTAAGCCATGACCCAGATCAGCAAGCGTCAGAAACTCATCGCCGGCAAGGTTCAGCAGGGCAAGACCTACCCGCTCGACCAGGCCGTCAGCATCCTCAAGGAATGCGCCACCGCCAAGTTCAAGGAATCCGTGGACGTCGCCGTGAATCTCGGCATCGACGCCAAGAAGTCCGACCAGAACGTGCGCGGCTCTACCGTGCTGCCGCACGGCAACGGCAAGGACGTCCGCGTCGCCGTGTTCGCGCAGGGCGCCAAGGCGGCGGAAGCCAAGGCCGCCGGCGCGGATGAAGTCGGCATGGAAGACCTCGCCGCCAAGATGAAGGCCGGTGATCTCAACTTCGGTGTCGTCATCGCTTCGCCGGACACCATGCGCGTGGTCGGTACGCTCGGCCAGGTGCTCGGCCCCCGCGGCCTCATGCCCAACCCCAAGACCGGCACCGTGACCGCCGACGTCGTCGGCGCGGTCAAGAACGCCAAGTCGGGCCAGGCGCGTTTCCGTACCGACAAGGCCGGCATCGTGCATTGCTCGGTGGCTGCCGCGCACTTCGACGCCGACAAGATCAAGGAAAACCTGCTGGCGGTGATGCGTGACATCCGCCGCCAGAAGCCGGCCTCGTCCAAGGGCATCTTCATCCGCAAGGTGACGTTGTCGACGACCATGGGCCCCGGCCTGCGCGTGGATCTGTCCTCGCTGCCGGAATAGTTTCAGAAGGTTTTGTGTCACCCGCTCTGGATGTTTGGGCGAGCAAGTTTGTTTTAAAATATTGACTGTTATTTAAATTAGTCAATTTTTTATAACAGGCACTTGCACTCGAAACGCAAGAGCGGGTGAGTGAAAGAACTTTGTAGCGTGTGGCGAAAGCCACCCGTCAAAGACCGTAAGCAACGCCAGTCCTCCGGGGCGGGCTGGTTAAAGGCGCAAGCCACTTACGCAGACGGCGTAACCGGAAGCATCAGGAAAAGTTTGCTCCTGCTGACGGGGTCACCGTAATAGGCGAGCGGGTCCGCAAGGGGCCGCTCATTACGTCAACAGATGCACCAGGAGTCGTCGATGGCACTCAGGCTTGAAGACAAGAAAACCCTGGTTGCGGAAGTGAATGAAGTCGCCAAGCGCGCACTCTCGGCCGTGGTGGCCGAGTACCGCGGCCTGACGGCCGGCAAGTTCGACATTCTGCGCAAAAAGGCCCGTGAACAGGGCATCTACTTGCACGTGGTGAAGAACACGCTGGCCATCAAGGCGGTGAAGGGCACCGATTTTGAATGCCTGACGCCTTCGCTGGTCGGCCCGCTGGTACTCGGATTTTCCTTGGAAGATCCGGGTGCCGTGGGTCGCGTGATCAAGGACTTCGCCAAGGAGAACGACAAGCTGGTGGTCAAGGCTCTCGCGGTCGGCGGCACCCTTTACGGGGCCAAGGACATCGACCGGCTGGCCGCTCTGCCCACCAAGGATCAGGCCATCGCCATCCTCATGGGCACGATGAAGGCACCCATCGGCAAGTTCGTCCGCACCCTGGCCGAGCCGGCCGCGAAGTTTGTGCGCACCGTGAAAGCGGTCGCCGACAAGCAACCGGCCGCTTAATTCATTTCCCGATCAAGCTTTACCGCTTACTCACTATTTGGAGTTTTGAAAATGGCTACGAAAGAAGAAATTCTTGACGCAATTTCGAAGATGTCCGTGATGGACATCGTTGAACTGGTCAAGATGATGGAAGACAAGTTCGGCGTCACCGCCGCCGCCCCGGTTGCTGCTGCCGGCCCCGCTGCCGCTGCCGCCCCAGCTGCGGAAGCGAAGACCGAGTTCACCGTGGTTCTGGCCGGCATTGATGCCGCCAAGAAGGTGAACGTCATCAAGATCGTGCGCGAAATCACCGGCCTGGGCCTGAAGGAAGCCAAGGATCTGGTCGAAGG
>JBOICL010000109.1:0-2350 GCA_050740055.1 Stenotrophobium sp. | reverse complement strand
GGCACGGCCTCGCCGCCCACCTGCATCCGCACCGCCTGCGGCATTCCTTCGCCACGCACCTGCTGGAAAATAGCGCCGACCTGCGAGCGGTGCAGGAACTGCTGGGCCACGCCAATCTCTCCACCACACAGATCTACACGCATCTGGATTGGAAGCATCTGGCGCGCGTTTACGACGACGCGCACCCGCGGGCCAAGCGCCATCCGAAATGAGCGGTGCCGCTCTTGCCACGAAGGGCGACGGCGCTAGACTGGTTTCCATGCACATGACGCGGCCAAGCTTCGTGCAGGAAAAGTGTTCGTGGGGCGCACGCGCCTTGCTGCTCGCGCTGCTGCTGTCCGCCGCGGCCTGCGCGACAAACCCCGCCTCGAAGTCCGCGCCGCCGGATCGCGCCTTCGATTTCGAGCGCGACAGTTATGCGTTTGCCAACGATCTGATCTGGCAATACCAGGTCGCTGCGCTCGGCAACGCCGGCGCCCTCGTCGCGCCGCAGGCGCCTTCGGATTATCACCATCGCTGCTTCCCGGTGGTGCGTTCCGCGCGGCAATTCCTGCATCACGCGCGCTTCGACCCGCAACTTGCGCCGGTGGACGACGCAACCTACCGGCGGCTGATCGGGCAGGTCATGTCGCGCAGTTCCAGCGACGACGCTCCCGACCTTGACCCCGTCGTCATCCCCGGCTACGCCGATCTGCGCCGCTTCAGCCAGGCGAAGACAGCACTGCTCAAGGACGAGATCGGCGGCGCCGTGGACAGTTATTTGCAGATCGGCAATTGGCGCATGATTTTTCCGTTCAGCCGCGGCAGCCAGCAGGACACCGCGATCCGACTGCTGGGCGAAGTCAGGGCGCATCGTCCGCCGATCGTGCATGTGGTGCGCTTCCCGGTGATTACCATCAACCACGCGGTGCTGATCTACGATGCGGTGGAGAGCCCACGGGACATCCGCTTCCTCACCTACGATCCGAACGATGCGCAGGCGCCGATCGCCGTCACCTACGAGCGCGCCAGCCGCACCTTTATCTTCCCGAAAACCGATTACTTTGCCGGCGGGCCGGTGAATCTATACGAGGTCTATCGCGACGGTCTTTATTGAGGCATCCGGGGCTGCGGCGCGGGTCTATACTCAGGGCATGAGGCGCCTGCTGCGATATGCCGTGTGGGTTTGCAGCTGCTGCTTTTCCGCAGCGGCCTACGCGGGCGGGCACGCCGCGCTGATCGAAATCGATGGCCCCATCGGCCCCGCCACCAGCGGTTATTTCCAGAAGGCGCAGGCACAAGCCGCCGAGTCCGGCGCATCCGTCATTGTCTTGCGGCTGGATACGCCGGGCGGGCTGGACACGGCGATGCGCGACATCGTCAAGGCCATCCTCGCGTCGCCGGTCCCGGTTGCGTGCTGGGTCGGCCCCGGCGGTGCGCGCGCAGCCAGCGCCGGCACCTACATTCTCTATGCCTGCCAGATCGCGGCGATGGCGCCGGCGACCAACCTGGGCGCGGCCACGCCGGTGCCCCTCGAAGGCAGTTGGCCCATGAGCAAGATCAGGAAGCCGCAGGAAGGCGAGGAGCATTCGCCCGGCAAGGACAAGGCCGGCCCGGCGGATGAGCCCGCTACCGAGCCCGAAGATGCGATGGGCCGCAAGGTGCTGAACGACGCCGTGGCCTATATCCGTGCGCTGGCGCAGCAGCGCGACCGCAATGCCGACTGGGCGGAGAAAGCGGTGCGCGAGGGCGCCAGCCTGCCGGCGGAAAAAGCCCTGCAACTGCATGTTGTCGACCTGATCGCGGATGATGTGCCGGCCCTGCTCAAGGCCATCGACGGCCGCAGCGTGACTCTCGCCGCCGGCGCGGTGAAGCTGCACACCGTAGGCCTGCCGGTCGAGAAAATCGAGCCCGGCTGGCGCATGCGCTTGTTGAGCGTGATCACCCATCCCACCGTCGCCTACGTGCTGATGCTGATCGGCATCTACGGGCTGCTGCTGGAGGGCTATCATCCCGGCGCGGTGCTGCCCGGCGTTGCGGGCACCATCTGCCTGCTGCTCGCGCTTTACGCCTTCCAGGTGCTGCCGGTCAATTTCGTCGGCCTCGGCCTGATCCTGCTCGGCGTGGCTCTGATGATCGCCGAGGCGCTGGCGCCGACCTTCGGCGTGCTGGGTTTCGGCGGCATTACCTCTTTTGTCCTCGGCTCGGTATTGTTGATGGATATGGACGTGCCCGGCTACGGCATGAATATCGGCTTGATCGCGGGGATTGCGGTCAGTGCCGCGGCGCTGATCGGCCTGACCCTGTATCTGCTCTGGTGCGCGCGCCGCGCGCCGGTGGTCACCGGCTGCGATGCGCTGGCCGGCGAGAT
>JBOICL010000108.1:0-13287 GCA_050740055.1 Stenotrophobium sp. | reverse complement strand
ACCGGCGGCCGTCTCTTTTCATATCCGCTTCGACCATCAACCGCTGCGCAGAGTTCCTCATTTGTCTCCTAAATTACGGACTTGTGAGTAAGGGTTGGGAATACGTTGCTCGAATCGACTCTAATGGAAATACTCGCCGAGTCAGCGCGAAATTAGATGCAAGTTGCCGTTTACTACTACAAACAGAAAAAACAGACGGGCTTAAGTTAATTTGCAACGCGTTTTCTGACCAGAACGCCGAAGTCATGATACTGGATCAGGATCTTCAGATAACAAAAAAATTTGAATATCCCAATATTGGGATGACCCACTTAGGTCACGTTTACTCCCTGGCTGATGGTTCCGTGATTTTGTTTGGGTCCACTAAATCCTTGATGTCAGCATTTCTTCCGACTTTACTTTTGTACAGGGCCGATGGTTCGCTCCTTGGAAAATATGAGTTCGAAGGCATGAAAAATCAGGGCTGGATTGCGGACGGTCTGCCAACCGGTGTCCCAGGCGAGTTCGTGGCGATACGCGCGACTGGCAACCCCAGCAGCAAAACCGCGATGACGTTTATCCGCAGACGCTAAGAACAAGGGAAAGGCCCGATGAGCATGAGCAATTAACGCTCAGAACACTCAAGCAGCAACAGGCAATTACAGTATAATTCCAGCCTCGATTTTGTTCCCGCGATCTACGCCAAAATTCAGGGAGTATCCATCATGACGGACAGCTTCAAGGCAAAATCCAGCCTCAAGGTTGGTTCCAAGACCTACACCTACTTCAACCTCAAGGCGCTTGAGCCCCGGTTTAACATCGCGCGTCTGCCCTACTCCTACAAAATCCTGCTGGAAAACCTGCTGCGGCACGAGGACGGCGAGAACACCACAAAGGCCGACGTTGAGGCGCTGGCAGGCGTGAATCTGAAAAAGATCGCGCAGAAAGACATCAACTTCACGCCGGCGCGCGTGATCCTGCAGGACTTCACCGGCGTGCCCTGCGTGGTCGATCTTGCTGCGATGCGCGACGCGATCAAGAACCTCGGCGGCAAGGCCAGTCAGGTGAACCCGCTGTGCCCGGTGGAACTGGTCATCGACCATTCGGTGATGATCGACCACTACGGCTCGAAAGAGGCGCTGGACCTCAACGCCAAGATCGAATTCAAGCGCAACGAGGAGCGCTACACCTTCCTGCGCTGGGGCCAGGAGGCGTTGCAAAACTTTAAGGCGGTGCCACCGGATACCGGCATCGTGCACCAGGTCAACATCGAATACCTCGCACGCGTGGTGTTCGAGAAGGACGGCTTGCTCTATCCCGATAGCTGCTTCGGCACCGACAGCCACACCACGATGGTGAACGGCATCGGCGTGCTCGGCTGGGGCGTCGGCGGCATCGAGGCCGAGGCCGCGATGCTGGGTCAGCCCTCGTCCATGCTGATGCCGGAAGTGATCGGCGTGCGCCTCACCGGCAAGCTGGCCGAAGGCGCGACCGCCACCGACCTCGTGCTCACCGTCACCGAGATACTGCGCAAGCGCGGCGTGGTCGAGAAGTTCGTCGAGTTCTTCGGCCCCGGTGTCGGCAATCTCGCCGCCGCCGACCGCACAACCATCGCTAACATGGCGCCTGAATACGGCGCCACCTGCGGCATCTTCCCGATCGACGAGGAAACCCTGAACTACCTGCGCCTCACCGGCCGCGGCGACGAGCAGATCAGCGCCGTCAAGGCCTATGCGCAGGCGCAGGGCATGTGGTGGACGCCGGATGCGCCGGAAGCCGAATATACCGACGTGCTGAGCCTCGACCTCGGCAGCATCCAGCCCTCGCTGGCCGGCCCCAAGCGCCCGCAGGACCGCGTGCTGCTGTCCGGCATCAAGGCCAACTACCGCAAGGCGTTTGAAGCCGAGCAAAAGATGCGCCCCTCCGCCGGCCCGGCCACCGTCACCGACATGGGCAAGACCTACCCGCTCAAGGACGGCGCGGTGGTGATCGCCGCGATCACTTCCTGCACCAATACCTCCAATCCCTCGGTGCTGATCGGCGCCGGCCTGCTGGCGCGCAAGGCGCGCGCGCTGGGCCTCAAGAGTCAGCCCTGGGTCAAGACCTCGCTGGCGCCCGGCTCCAAGGTCGTCACCGAATACCTGCAGAAGGCCGGCCTGATCGAAGACCTCGAAGCCATGGGCTTCTATGTCACCGCCTACGGCTGCACCACCTGCATCGGCAACTCCGGCCCGCTCAACGAGCCGATCGGCAGGGCGATCAACGACAACAAGCTGTCGGTGTCGGCCGTGCTGTCCGGCAACCGCAACTTCGAGGGCCGCGTCCACCAGGACGTGCGCATGAACTACCTCGCCTCGCCGCCGCTGGTCGTCGCCTTCGCGATTGCCGGCAGCACTGATTTCGACCTCACAACTGAGCCGATCGGCAAGGGCAAGGACGGCAAGGATGTGTTCCTCAAGGACATCTGGCCCAGTTCGAAGGAAATCCAGGACGCTGTGGCCAAGGCGGTCACCGCCGATCTGTTCAAGCGCAGCTATGCCGATGTGCTCCACGGCGATGCGCGCTGGCAGTCGATCAAGGTCACCAAGTCGGAAACCTACAACTGGGATGCCAAGAGCACCTACGTGCAGAACCCGCCGTACTTCGTCGGCATGACCATGACGCCTCCTGGCATCCAGCCGATCAAGGGCGCGCGCGCGCTGGCGGTGCTGGGCGATTCGATCACCACCGACCACATTTCCCCGGCCGGCGACATCAAGAAGGACGGCCCCGCGGGCAAGTACCTGATGGAGCACGGCGTGCAGCGCGCGGACTTCAACAGCTTTGGCTCGCGTCGCGGCAACCACGAAATCATGATGCGCGGCACCTTCGCCAACACCCGCATCAAGAACGCGATGACACCCGGCGTCGAGGGCGGCGTAAGCCGCCACATCAACGGCGCGGCCGGTCCGGTCGAGGCGATCTACGACGTGGCGATGAAGTACCAGAAGGAAAACACTCCGCTGGTCGTGCTGGCCGGCAAGGAATACGGCACCGGCTCCTCGCGCGACTGGGCGGCCAAGGGCACCATCCTGCTCGGCGTGAAGGCGGTGATCTCAGAGTCCTTCGAGCGCATCCATCGTTCTAACCTGGTCGGCATGGGCGTGCTGCCGCTGAATTTCGTCGATGGCCAAAACGCAACATCGCTGGGCCTAGACGGCACTGAAGTGTTCGATTTTGACGGGCTGAAGCAGGGCGCCACCGAAGTCGTGGTCAGTGCTAAGAAGGCTGACGGCAAGAGCGTCAGCTTCAAAGCCAAGGTGCGCATCAACACGCCGAAGGAATGGGAGTATTACCAGCACGGCGGTGTGCTGCAGTTCATGCTGCGGCAGATGGCGAAATCTGCCTGATCGTTTTTTCGCAAGTGTCGGGGGCGGCTTCATGCCGCCCCTTTTCATATGGAGTGAGGAATGACCAAAAGAGTCGTGTTCAACCAGAAAGGCGGTGTCGGCAAAACCACCATCGTCTGCAACCTCGCAGCCATCGCCGCGTCGCGCGGCCTGCGCACCCTGGTCATCGATCTGGATACCCAGGGCAATGCCACGCAATACCTGATGGGTGCTGCGGCGATCAAGCCCGACCGCACGGTGGCGGATTTCTTCGAGTCCACGCTGTCGTTTTCGCTACAGTCGCAGCCCTTCATCACATATGCGGCGAATACGCCTTACGAGAACCTCGACGTCGTGGCAGCCGATCCGCGTCTCGAAGAACTCATCGTCAAACTCGAAGCGAAGCAGAAGATTTACAAACTCCGGGATGCATTGCGCAAACTCAAAGGCTATGACGCTATATTCATCGACACGCCTCCCGCGCTGAATTTCTACAGTCGTTCGGCGCTGATCGCCGCCGAGCGCTGCCTGATTCCCTTCGACTGCGACGAGTTCGCGCGCCAAGCCTTGTACACGCTACTGGAGAACGTCCAGGAAATCCGCGCCGATCATAACGACGACCTGCAGATCGAAGGCATCGTGGTCAACCAGTTCCAGTCGCGCTCGAAGCTGCCGGCGCGCATTGTGGATGAACTCAAGGCGGAGGGCCGTCCGATGCTGCCGCAGACGCTCGGCAGTTCGGTGATCGTCAAGGAATCGCATGAGCGCCACAAACCGCTGATCTATCTGGACGCCGGGCACCGCGTCACCAAGGAATATTCAGCGCTGTACGATTCGTTGCAGGCTTGATCGGCTACACATGAAAAAGCCCCGCAAGCGGGGCTTTTTTGCACGGTGAGTTTCACGCCGCGCTGTTTTTAGCAGCGGGCCGGGTGACTTCGGCATTTTCGTAGACGATGAAGGGTTTTACCTCGCCTTTCACCACCGCCTCGTCCACCACAACCTTGCTCACATGCTGCATTGACGGCAGGTCGTACATCACATCGAGCAGGATATTTTCCAGGATCGTGCGCAGACCGCGCGCACCGGTCTTGCGTTCCTTTGCCTTGCGGGCGACGGCGCGTAGCGCATCTTCGCGCAGTTCCAACTGGCAACCCTCCATCTGGAACAGCTTTCCGTATTGCTTGACCAGCGCGTTCTTCGGTTCCTTGAGAATCGCCATCAGCGCCGTCTCATCCAGTTCTTCCAGTACGGCGCAAACCGGCAGGCGTCCGACGAATTCCGGGATCAAGCCGAATCGCACCAGATCGTCCGGCTCGACGTTGTTGAACAGTTCGTTGAGCTGCTTCGAGTCCTTGCTGCTCTTGACCTCGGCATTGAAGCCGATGCCGGCGTGCGCGCTGCGGTTCTGCACGATCTTGTCCAAGCCGGAGAACGCGCCGCCGCAGATGAATAGGATGCCGGCGGTATTCACCTGCAGGAATTCCTGCTGCGGGTGCTTGCGTCCACCCTGCGGCGGCACGCTGGCAATGGTTCCCTCGATCAGCTTGAGCAGGGCCTGTTGCACGCCCTCGCCGCTGACGTCGCGCGTGATCGAAGGGTTCTCAGACTTGCGCGCGATCTTGTCGATTTCATCGATGTAGACGATGCCGCGCTGTGCCTTCTCGACATCGTAGTCGCACTTCTGCAGCAGGCGCGCGATGATGTTTTCGACGTCCTCCCCGACGTAGCCGGCTTCGGTCAGCGTGGTAGCGTCGGCGATGGCGAACGGCACATCCAGCAACCGTGCCAGCGTTTCGGCCAGCAGCGTCTTGCCGGACCCGGTCGGGCCGATCAGCAGGATGTTGGATTTGGCCAGTTCGACGCCGTCGGCTGCACCCTTCGAGGAGGTGCGCTTGTAATGGTTGTATACCGCGACGGAGAGGACCTTCTTGGCCTTGTCCTGGCCGATCACGTATTCGTCGAGAACCGCGCGGATTTCCTGTGGCTTGGGCAGGCCGCGCGCCTGCGGCTTGGCGTGGACTTCCTCGCGGATGATGTCGTTGCACAGGTCAACGCATTCGTCGCAGATATAAACCGAAGGGCCGGCGATGAGCTTGCGCACCTCGTGCTCACTCTTGCCGCAAAACGAGCAGTACAGAACCCGTCCATTCTGCGAACCGCTCCGCGTTTCAGTAGTCATCGGTCAGTCCTTCCGCCCTTAGGTGAACAGGCTTGCACTCTGTATATCACAGTGTCATTTGATTGAAAAATGCGTAGAAACCCCTAGCTTCGGCATCAGGCCGGGGGGACGATGCGCTTGTCGATGATCTGGTCGATCAGGCCATACAGCTTGGCCTGCTCCGCGTTCATGAAATAGTCGCGCTCGACATCGCTCGCTATCTTTTCCAGCGGCTGGCCGGTGTGCTCCGAGAGCATTTTGTTGAGACGTTCGCGCAGATACAGGATTTCTCGCGCCTGGATCTCGATGTCGGTGGCCTGGCCCTGGGCGCCGCCGGAGGGCTGGTGAATCATGACCCGCGAATTCGGCAAGCAGAAGCGCTTGCCCTTGGTGCCCGCCGACAGCAGGAACGCACCCATGCTCGCCGCCTGGCCTATGCACATCGTCGCCACGTCAGGCTTGATGAAACGCATGGTGTCGTAGATCGACAGACCAGAGGTGATCACGCCGCCCGGCGAATTGATGTACAGATGGATGTCCTTGTCCGGGTTTTCGGATTCCAGAAACAGCAGTTGCGCGACGATCAGGTTGGCCATGTAGTCGTCGATCGCGCCGACCACGAACACCACGCGCTCCTTGAGCAGGCGCGAATAGATGTCGAAGGCGCGTTCGCCGCGCGCGGTCTGTTCCACCACCATCGGCACCAGATGCTGGGCGCGGGTCAGGATATCGGTCATGGGGCTGGTTCCTTGGTTTTATGAATGATGTGCGAGCGTGCTTACGCTTGGGCCGGCGGCTGCGGTTTCAAGAGTTCGTCGAGCGTAAGTTTGACCTCGACCGGATTCACGCCGCCGATGAGGGTCTCGACTACCTGATCTTCCAGCACCATCGCGCGCAGTCCCTGCATGAGGTCCTGGCGGCCGCGGTAGAACTGCCGGACCTGCTCCGGGTGCTCGTAGTCGGCGGCAATATCGTCGAGCGCTTTTTCAACGCGCGACTGATCCAGCTTGATGTCCTTGGCCTTGATCACTTCGCCGACCAGCAGGCCCAAAGCCACACGGCGGCGCGCGTTCTGCTCGAAAATCGCATCGGGCAGCAGTTCGCGGAGTTTTTCCGGCCCGACCTTGGCCATGTTCATGCGCGCGGCGGCTTCATCGCGCATACGCGGAATTTCCTGCTCGGTCAGCGCGGACGGAATTTCGATAGGGTTGGCGGCCAGCAGTTGATCGAGAGCCTGCGTCTTGAGACGACTCTGCACAGCCTTGTCGCGTTCCTTGGTCAGCGCGGTGCGGCCTTTTTCGCGCAGGCCGGCTTCGCCCGCGGGCTCCTCGACGCCGTGCGCCTTGAGGAATTCCGCGTCCATCGCCGGCATCTGCGGTTCCTTGATCGACTTGAGCGTGACCTCGAACTGCGCGGGCTTGCCGCGCAGGTTCTCGCGGTGATAATCGGCCGGGAAAGTCACGTCAACCGTGAACTGTTCACCAGTCACATGTCCAACGATGCCGTTTTCCAGATCGACGAGAAACTGGCTGTTGCCCAGTTCAATCTCCACGTCCTTGCCTTCGCTGCCGGCGAACGCGGTGCCATCCATCTTGCCGACGAAATCCACCTGCACGCTGTCGCCCTTCTGCGCGGAGCGCGTGACCGGATTGAAAGTGCGGCGGGCCTTGCGCAGGTTTTCGACCAGCTTGTCGATATCAGCCTCGCCGACTTCGACCACCGGCTTTTCGATCTTGAGGCCGGACAGATCATTCAGCTTGATTTCGGGATAGACCTCAAAGTTCGCCACGTATTCCAGCGGCTCGCCGCTCTTCTCGACCGTGATGTCGATCTTGGGCGGACCCGCTGGATTCACGCCGGCCTTGCCGAGCGCTTCGGGATAGGTCTGCTGCACCACGTCGGATACCGCGTCGAGGCGCGCGGATTCGCCATACTGCTGCTCGATGACCTTGAACGGCGCCTTGCCCGGGCGGAAGCCCGGAATTTTGGCGCGCGCAGCCATCTGCTTGAGGCGCTTGTCCACCGCCGTGGTGACGCGCTCGGCGGGTATGCGCACACGCATTTGCCGGCGCAGGCCGCCCGGCACATCAAGTTGAACGTCCATTGCTAGAACCTGAGATTGAAATTTTGGGGAGATACAGAGCGTTGGTGCGAAAGGCGAGACTCGAACTCGCACGCCTTGCGGCGTCAGAACCTAAATCTGGTGCGTCTACCAATTCCGCCACTTTCGCGCGAGTGCGCAAGTATATCAGCCGTGAAACGATTTCAGCCTGTTTCGGGCGTCTTCCGATATGCTGCGGCGCCGCCCGCTCCCTGCATTCCAGATAACACCTAAGTTATATTAAATTGATTATATTAAATATAAATCGATTATATGACACTGGCGATTGAGTAACCACCGCGATAGCGGGTAATCCCTTCCGCAACCCTGCGATGACATTCAGAACCATCAAGCTGCCCCTACTCCTCGCGATGCTGACATTCGCGACTGTCGCTGCCGCGCTCTTCGCCTTGAGCATTGGCACGATGCAGATTCCGCTGCATGAGGCGCTCGCGGCGCTGATCCCCAGCAGTCCGTCCGATCCGGCGTTCCGCACGGTGATCCTGGAACTGCGCCTGCCGCGCGTCGTCCTCGCGTTGCTGATCGGCGCGGCGCTGGCGCAGACGGGCGCGGCGATGCAGGCGCTGTTCCGCAATCCGCTGGCCGATCCGAGCATCGTCGGCGTCTCCAGCGGCGCGGCGCTGGCGGCGGTCGTGGTCATCGTGCTCGGCCACGCGCTGGCCTGGAGCGGCATCCTGTCCGCAAGCTGGCTGCTGCCGGCCGCGGCCTTTGGCGGTGGCGCGCTGACAGCATGGATAGTGCTGCGCCTGTCGCGCCACGAAGGCGTCACGCGGCCGAGCACGATGCTGCTGGCGGGGCTGGCGGTCAATGCCATTGCGGGCGCGGCTATCGGCCTGCTGATTCACATGGCGAACGACTCCGCGCTGCGCTCGCTGACTTTCTGGATGTACGGTTCGCTGGGCAAGGCCGACTGGTCGGAGATCGCGCTTGCCGCTCCGCTGATGCTCGTTCCTCTGCTGTGGTTGCCGCTGGAGGCGCACGCACTCAACGCGCTGCTGCTGGGCGAGGCCGAAGCCGGTCATCTCGGCGTGGATGTGCCAAGCCTGCAGCGCCGCGTGCTACTGCTGGTGGTGCTGGCGGTGAGTTCCAGCGTCGCGCTGGCCGGCATCATCGGCTTCGTCGGGCTCGTCGTGCCGCATCTGGTGCGGCTCTGCACCGGCCCCGACCATCGCCTGCTGCTGCCCGGCTCGGCGTTTCTCGGCGCGATCCTGCTGGTGCTTGCCGATGCCGTTTCGCGCATCGCGCTCGCGCCGGCGGAACTCCCCATCGGCATTCTCACAGCGCTAATCGGCGGACCATTTTTCCTTATGCTGATGCTGCGCTACCGCGGCGGCACGGAACTGTCATGAGCCTGATCGCCAGAAATTTATCATTCCGCGCTGGCTCTGCCGTGCTGCTGAATGATGTGTCCTTGCAGGTCGAACCAGGCTGCGTACACGCCGTGCTCGGCCCCAACGGCGCCGGCAAATCCACGCTGCTGAAGCTGCTGACCGGCGATCTGCTGCCGGCATCAGGGGAAATCGTCCTCAACCAGCGCGGCCTGCACGATTGGAGCGCGCTGGAGCGCGCCCGCCAGCGCGCCGTCCTGCCGCAGGCCGACAGCCTGCGATTCGCGTTTACCGCCGAGCAGGTGGTCACGCTCGGACGCATGCCCTGCCTGCGCCATCCGCCGGCGCGTGAAAAGGAAATCGTTAGTGCCGCGCTGCAGGCCAGCGGCGCAAGTCATCTGGCTCGGCGCAGCTATCCGAGCCTGTCGGGCGGTGAACGCGCCCGCGTGCAACTGGCGCGGGTACTGGCGCAAATCTGGGAATCCGCGATGCCCGGCGCGCGTTACCTGTTGCTGGACGAACCGACTGCCAGCCAGGACCTTGCGCATCAGCACGCCTGCCTGCAACTGGCCCGGCGGTTCGCCGCGCAGGGCATTGGCGTCGTCGTGATCCTGCACGATCCCAACCTTGCGCTGAGCTACGCCGATCAGATGACCTTGCTGTGCTGCGGGCAAAGCATTGCACAGGGCGCACCGGAGCAGGTGCTGACGCCGCCGATTCTGGAGCAGGTTTATTGTGTGAAAGTCGAGATGTTGCGCTCGCCGGATTCAACGCAAGCGTTCATCGCCGTGCGGCCGTCATAAAAAAACCACCGTTCAGGTGGTGTTTTCATCGCCGTACAAAAAGGCCGTGCTGGTCGGGGCGACAGGATTCGAACCTGCGACCCCCTGCGCCCAAGGCAGGTGCGCTACCAAGCTGCGCCACACCCCGATTACACAGCCCGATGCCGGGCACGCACATTGTAATGCACACGCGAATCGCCATGAGCAAAACCTTGCGCATCCCGAAAGAAAAAGGCGCCTTGCGGCGCCTTCATTGTCTGGCGGAGTGGACGGGACTCGAACCCGCGACCCCCGGCGTGACAGGCCGGTATTCTAACCAACTGAACTACCACTCCGCGTATTGATGGTGGGTGCTGACGGGCTCGAACCGCCGACATTCGCCGTGTAAGGGCGACGCTCTACCGACTGAGCTAAGCACCCTTGCAGGCGTCTTCAATCAGACACCCAACAAAGTCCGCTATTTTATTGCATCCTTGAGCGCTTTGCCAGCCTTGAATGCCGGCGTCTTGCTCGCCTTGATCTTCAGCGGCGCGCCGGTCTTGGGATTGCGACCCGTGCGGGCGGCGCGTTCGCGCACCAGGAAAGTGCCGAAGCCGACCAGCGAAACCTTGTCCTTCTTCTTGAGCGCCTTGCCGACCACTTCAAAAAAAGCATCGACCGCGCGGCCCGCGTCAACCTTTGAGAGATCGGTTTTGTCGGCAACCGCGTTGATCAGTTCTGTTTTGTTCATCTTTGGAAGTCCCCTCGTTAAGAAAATGAAACCGGCCTGGCGCCGGGTGTTTAAACCACTGCAAAAACGATTCGTCCGTTTCTTCGTGTCACATCTGCCCGGCAGCCTGCTGCAAGCTGCCGACACTGGGAATCTGCGGAGTGCGCCGCTTTATATCAAGCGCAATTTGGAGCGTCAACAAATTGCGCGAGCCTAGTGCCGCGGGGATTTCGGGCGCTTTGGCCTATCTGAAAATGTCAAGAACCCTGGGAGCCAGAACCCGCGCCGCCGGTCACTGACGGCCTGCCTTGAATTTTCGTCCGGTGACCTCAGTAAGGCCTCATCCGGCATAATGCCGTCATGACTCTCTCCTCAGGAGCGCCCGTGGAATCCCAGAACGACCGGCTGGCCCCCGTACTGCCTTTGCGCGATGTGGTGGTGTTCCCGCATATGGCGATCCCGCTGTTTGTCGGGCGCGACAAGTCGATCAAGGCACTCGCCGCCGCAATGCAGGACGACAAGCGCATCCTGCTACTGGCGCAGCGCACCGCTGATGCGGACGATCCAGTCGGCAAGGACCTCTACGAGATCGGCACGCTGGCCAGTATCCTGCAGATGCTCAAACTGCCGGACGGCACGGTCAAGGTGCTGGTCGAAGGCGTCGGCCGCGCCAAGGTCACGCGCCTGAATTTCGAAGGCGCCTATGTCACCGCCGACTGCCAGGCGCTGCCCGACGACACCGGCGCGACCACCGATGACAAGGAGATCGACGCGCTGACGCGCTCGACGCTGGCGCAGTTCGAGCAGTACGCCAAGCTCAACAAGAAGATTCCTGCCGAGCTGCTGCCTTCGCTGACCAGCATGGATTCACCGGGCCGGCTCGCCGACACCATTTCCGCGCATCTCAATCTCAAGCTCGAAGACAAGCAGCGCGTGCTGGAAATCGCCGACGCCAAGGCGCGGCTTGAGCACGTGATGAAGCTGCTGGAATCCGAAATCGACGTCATGCAGATCGAGAAGAAAATCCGCGGCCGCGTCAAACAGCAGATGGAAAAGAACCAGCGCGAGTACTACCTCAACGAGCAAATCAAGGCGATCCAGAAAGAACTGGGCGAAACCGAGGACGGCGCACCCAGCGAGCAGGATGAACTCTCTGCCAAGATCGATAAATCCGGCATGCCTAAGGAGGTCAAGGCCAAGGCCCGCGCGGAGTTCAACAAGCTCAAGATGATGCCGGCGATGTCGGCGGAAGCCACCGTGGTGCGCAACTACCTGGACTGGCTCACGCAGATGCCGTGGAAGCGGCGCACCAAGACGCACATCGACCTCAAGGCCTGCCAGGACAAGCTTGACGCCGATCACTACGGCCTGGAAAAAATAAAGGAACGCATCGTCGAACATCTCGCCGTGCAGTCGCGGGTGAAGAAGATCAAGGGCCCGATTCTGTGCCTGGTCGGCCCGCCCGGCGTCGGCAAAACTTCGCTGGGCCGCTCGATCGCGGAAGCGGTGAACCGCAAGTTCGTGCGCATGTCGCTGGGCGGCGTGCGTGACGAGGCCGAGATCCGTGGCCATCGCCGCACCTACATCGGCTCGATGCCCGGCAAGATTATCCAGAACATGTCGAAGGTGGGCGTGAAGAATCCGCTGTTCCTTCTTGACGAAATCGACAAGATGAGCATGGACTTCCGCGGCGATCCTTCGTCCGCGCTGCTTGAGGTTCTCGACCCGGAGCAGAACAGCACGTTCAGCGATCACTACCTGGAAGTGGATTTTGATCTGTCGGACGTGATGTTCATCGCCACCTCGAACACGCTCAACATTCCGAGCCCGTTGCTGGACCGCATGGAAGTGATCCGCATCCCCGGCTATACCGAGGACGAGAAGCTCAATATTGCGAAGCAGTATCTGATCCCCAAGCAGATCAGGAACAATGGCCTGCACGAAGACGAACTGGAGATCTCCGACAGCGCCATCCGCGCGACCATCCGCCACTACACGCGCGAAGCGGGCGTGCGCAATGTCGAGCGACTGATGAGCAAGATCGCTCGCAAGGTTGTGAAGCAGCTCCTGCTGAAACCGTCGGAGAAAAAAATCCGCGTCACCGACAAGAACCTCGACAAGTATCTCGGCGTGCAGCAGTTCCGCTACGGCCGCGCCGAGGACAAGAACCAGATCGGCCAAGTCACGGGTCTCGCGTGGACCGAGGTTGGCGGTGAACTGCTAACCATCGAAGCGGCGTTGACGCCGGGCAAGGGCAAGCTCACCCAGACTGGCAGCCTCGGCAACGTCATGCAGGAATCCATCCAGGCGGCGCTGACGGTGGTGCGCTCGCGCGCCAAGACGCTTGGCATCGACGACGAGTTCTATGCCAAGCACGACCTGCACGTGCACGTGCCCGAAGGCGCGACGCCCAAGGACGGCCCCAGCGCGGGTAGCGCGATGTGTACTGCGCTGGTGTCAGCGCTGACCGGCATTCCGGTGCGCGCGGATGTCGCGATGACCGGCGAAATTACTCTACGCGGAGAAGTGCTGCCGATCGGCGGACTCAAGGAAAAAATGCTAGCGGCCCAGCGCGGCGGCATTCACACCGTGCTGATCCCGCAGGAGAACGTGAAGGATCTCGCCGAGATTCCGGACAACGTGAAGAGCAAGCTCAACATCGAACCGGTGCGCTGGATCGAGGACGTGCTCAAGCTCGCGCTGTAACGCGTGCCAGAACCCAAACCGGACATCGCTCCGGTGGTGACCGCGCCGGCGGCGGAACCGGCAGCTGATGGCGCGCGCGCTCACTGAGGATAAATTCTCGTGGCTGTCGCCACCCGCTCTGCATGTTTTCAG
>JBOICL010000107.1:0-1288 GCA_050740055.1 Stenotrophobium sp. | reverse complement strand
CCGACGCGATCTTTCTGCACTGCCTGCCCGCGCATCGCGGCGAAGAAGTCAGCGCCGAGGTTATCGACGGCGCGCAATCGGTGGTTTGGGACGAAGCGGAAAACCGGCTGTGGTCGCAGATGGCGCTGCTCGAGTTTCTTCTCGCATAGTGGTTACCGATCGATGTCCTATCTCGATCAACTTCGCGGATCAGCGCCATCCGGCGTCCGCTCCCGCTCCCACGCTTGCCCTCGCTTACGCGAGGACAAGCGACGCCGTGTCGCGCCCGCATGGCTTTTTTGAATTTCTGCTGAAGGCGTGAAACGAAAAATGAAAATCGAGCTACCCGCCTACGTCAACGATCTACACGAAACCGTACAGCGAGCGCTGGCCGAGGACATCGGCAGTGGCGATGTGACCGCGCGCCTGGTGCCTGAAAACGAACTCGCAGACGCGCACGTCATCTCGCGTGAAGCGGCAGTGATCTGCGGACGGCTGTGGGTGGACGCGGTGTTTAACGCGGTTGATGCGCGCACAGAAATCCACTGGCTGATCGATGAAGGCGACAGCGTGCAGCCCAATCAGAAGCTGTTCACGCTCAAGGGACGGGCGCGTTCGTTGCTCACGGGCGAGCGTGCGGCGCTCAACTTTCTGCAGACGATTTCCGGTACTGCAACGGCAGTCAAACAGTATGTCGATAAAATCGCCGGCACCGGCGCGAAGATCGTGGATACGCGCAAGACCCTGCCCGGCCTGCGCAACGCGCAGAAATACGCCGTGCTTTGCGGCGGCGGCATCAATCACCGCATCGGCCTCTACGACGGCATCCTGATCAAGGAAAACCACATCGCCGCCGCCGGCGGCATCCGCCAGGCCATAGCCAACGCGCGCGCGCTCAACGCCGGTGTGCCGCTGATGACCGAGGTGGAAAACCTTGACGAAGCGCGCGCCGCTCTCGCCGCCGGTGTGGACCTGCTGCTGGTGGACGACTTCGCCCTGCCCGAACTGCGCGAGGCCGTTGCGCTCACCCGCGAACATCGCGCTAACGGCGGCAAGACCGTAATCGAATACTCCGGTGGCACCACGCTAGCCAACGTGCGCGGCATCGCAGAATGCGGCGTGGACCGCATCTCCATCGGCGGCATCACCAAGCACCTGCGCGCGGTGGATTTGTCCATGCGCTTTGCTTGAAGCGCACAAACACACTGCAACCCTTACTTACTCACAAGTCCGTAATTTAGGAGACAAATGAGGAACTCTGCGCAGCGGTTGATGGTCGAAGCGGATATGAAAAGAGACGGCCGCCGGT
>JBOICL010000106.1:0-9379 GCA_050740055.1 Stenotrophobium sp. | reverse complement strand
GCTTCGACCATCAACCGCTGCGCAGAGTTCCTCATTTGTCTCCTAACTTACGGACTTGGGAGTAATGGTGACTTCGCGTTTGTCCGCTGGATCGCCCAGGCCAATGGCGTGAACGGTCGTTTCGAGTTCAGCGGCATCGATCGCCTTCGCCTGCGTGACGGGCTGGTCGCCGAGAACATCATCCGCTTCGATACCGCGCGTTTGCATGCAATGCTCGGCCGAAAACCATCGTGGGCGGCCTGAGTCTTGCCGAACCACTTTGTTTGACATTCCACACGCAGGAGAAAAACTTATGAAGCTATACATGATTGTTGGCTCGGGCAATTGCCGCAAAGTCCAGGCGACGGCCAATCATCTCGGCATAAAGCTGGATTACGAATATCTGGACTGGTTGTCCATGGATCACAAAAAGCCGGAGTATCTCGCGGTCAACCCCAACGGCCGTGTGCCAACCTTGCGCGATGGCGATTTCACGCTTTGGGAATCCGCCGCCATCATGCAATACCTCGCCAACAAGGTGCCGGGCAACACACTTTTCCCCACCGATAACCAGTTGCGCGCTGACATTACGCGCTGGCAATGCTGGGAGACAGCGCACTTTAATCGCTGGCTCGGTATGCTGGTTTACGAGACTGTTCTCAAGCCGCAGTTCCTCAAGCAGGAGCCAACCCCGACCGTAGTCAAAAACGCACAAAGCGAGTTGGCTGGCTTCGCCGCCGTTCTGGAAGCGCAGCTCCAGGGTCGGGATTACCTGGTCGGAAACCACATCACTCTGGCTGACTATTCCGTGATTCAGCAGGAGTCGTTTTCACCCGCTGTACCGTTTGACTGGCATGCCTATCCCAACATCGCCGCCTATTTCGAGCGCATGCGTGCCGTGCCGCATTGGGCCAGCACAGCGCCTAGCAGCCCGGCTGCTGCGGGCCGCAAGCCGCCTGAGTCAGCCACACGCTATGCCTGAGCTTCTTCGCGAACGAGCTATCAGCATTACCTGTGGCGACGGCTACCCGCTCGCAGCTCGGGTACTGGAACCAAAGTCCTCTCCTTTGGCATGCGTTGTCATTGCCGGTGCATTGGGTGTGCCGGCACGCTTCTACGCGGCTTACGCCTGTTTTCTCGCAGAGCAGGGTTTCGTGGCGCTGACTTTTGATTACCGTGGCTCCGGCGATTCGGTACGCGGCCAACAGCGCGGCCGAAATATTCGGATGCAAGATTGGGGGCGCCTGGACATTGAGGCCGTGCTGGTTTGGACTCGGCGCGAGTTTCGCGCGGAGAAGACCTATCTGGTAGGCCACAGCGCAGGCGGACAATTGCCGGGGCTCGCACCAAACAGTGAAAACCTCTCCGGCCTGATTCTCGTGGCCGCCAGCGCGCCTCATCTGCGTCATTATCCGCTGCGGTCTTGGCCGATGCTGATTCAGATGTGGTACGGGTTGGCGCCACTGCTGAGCCTCGGCCGCGATGATTTTCCCACCCGGCAGACCGGTCTTGGCAGTACCAGGGTTGCAGCCGGTACAGTCGCTCAGTGGGCACGTTGGGCACGCTCACGCGACTATATGTTTACCGAGAAAAATGGCATCGACGCCACACGCTACGCGCGGCTGAAAATCCCGTTGCTATCGTTCTGCTTCGCAGACGATACCTACGCTACGGCTGAGGCCGTCAATGCGTTGCTTGCACACTACTCGGCGGCAACCATTGAAAATCGCCTTGTGCCGAAACCCTCGAATGGCGTCATCGGCCACTTCGGATATTTCCGTGATCAACAGCGCCAAACGCTTTGGCAGGACACCGCGTGCTGGTTGATGCACCATGCCCATTAATGGTCAAGCCATACGCAGCATGATCCCTGACGCCATTATTTTACGGTTAGCGTCAGCTTCGGCAGGCTGTTCCACACCTGCCGGTCATGCGCGGGCACGATGATGAGATTCGGCATCGCGGTCTGCAGCTTGTGCATGTGCACGATGATTTCGCGTTCGCTGTCTGCGTCCCAGTCCACCAGTTCACGTGAAATCCACGGCCGCTCGGCGGGAAGGTCTATGCCTTCTTTCTGCCAGACCAGGTCGCCGACCAGCGCATAGCGCTTGCCGTCTGGCGTGGCGATGAAGGCGATGATGGAGCCGGGCGTGTGCCCCGGTGCGGGCACCAGCACGATGCTGCCGTCGCCGAGCACATCGAGGCTCTTGTCGAAGCCCAGGTACGGCCCGCTGGTGTAGAAATATTCGTGATAGGGCAGCTTGCCCAGGGAACGGATCAGCGCGGTCTCGGAATATTCGCTGTTGATGAAAGCCTGCTCGTTGACGTTGACCCACACCGGCACGCCGGGCAGGTCAGGAATGCCGCTGACATGATCCCAGTGAGCGTGCGTGAGGATGATGCCGGTGAGCGATGACAGCGGAATGCCCGCGGCCTTGAGCTGATCCGCCACCGGCGTTTCCTTCTCATACCGGCTGGTCAGGCGCATCAGCCAGGGGATGGTCTTGAAGTGCGCATCGACATCGCGGCCGAAGCCGGTGTCGAACAGGAAGTTGCCCTTGGGATGGCGCACGAGAATGCCGCCCATGTTGAACACACGCTCGTCGAACAGACTGCCGCCACGGTAGGCGAAGGCGGCACTGGAAATCATCTTGCCGGCCTCGATCGCGACCAGGCTCATGCCCGCGGGCGGATGCGCTTGCGGCACCTGCACGGTGAAGGGCTGGCCCACCGGCAGCTTCTCGGGCGTGAAGCTCCAGACGAACGCGCCAAGCGCGATCAGCAGCACCGCTGCAATTCCCAACGACAGCTTCTTCATGAGTGCACTCCAGCGGATGACGGCAAGGCGGCATTGTCGCCGATTGCGCGCGAACTACGCGGCCTAGAAATGCACCGCCAGCGACAGGCCCAGATCCTGCTCCTTGAGGCGGATATTGGCCTCGCCACCGCCGAAGTTCTGCGGCGGCAGCAGGCCGCCGCTAGGGATCGAGTTGTGCCCGTACACCGTGTATTCCGGCGCGTAGGTGTAATCGAGATTCAGCTCGTAGCCGCTGCCCAGGTCGAGTGCCAGCCCCGCAGTGTAATGATGCTGAATCACGCCTGGCGCGAGGATGTTGAACAGGGTCTGGTCCTGCGGGATCGGCTGCTTGCCGTAGCTGTAGCCCAGCCGCAGCAGCAGCGGGTCGAACAGCCTCACCGCCGCGCCGAACTTGTAGATCGTCATGTCCTGCCAGCCGAAACCGGGTCCGCCATCGGCGCCGAGCTTGACGCCGTCGACGAAGGGTTGAAGGCCGTTGCCGACCGACTGCACGCCGCTATAAAGAATGCGCTGCACGTCGGCCGAGAGGATCAGCGCTTTGCGCCAGCGCCAGGCGATACCGGCGCCGTAATTCTCCGGCACGTCAAAGGAGCCGTGACCGGCGAACAGGCCGCTGTAGCGCTCGAAGCGCTTCATGTGGATCAGCGGCTGCCAACTCGCGCCGATGGTGAAGCCCTCGAACGGTTCGGCGAGATAGCCGAGGCGGTAGCCGAAGCCGTAGGAACGGTCCAGCCCACGGTCGGTGACGTTGTCCGGCGCCACCGAGAACGGGCCGACCAGCGGCGCCTGTGCAGAGGGATAGCCCTTCAGCGCGAAAGCCTGCAAGCCGTAGGCCTTGAACAGTTGATAGACGACATTCAGCGATACGCCCAGTGATTGATGGTCGCTGATGCGCACGGCCAGCGAGGGTGAGATGTAGAGCTGCTCGAGGTTCACGCCGGCGTTGTGCGGCTTGCCGGAAAGCTGGAAACCGGCGAAGGGATTGGTCGCATAATCGGTGTTGAGGCCGCCGTTGCCGTACATCGCGATGCCGTAGCTGAAAGTCTCATTGTACTGGTGCGAATAGCCGAGGCTGGGCAGGTAGAAATTCCTGCGGCTGTTACCGTCGTAGTAGCCGTTTTCGCTGGTGCCGGTCACGCCGCTGCCGCCGCCGATGACGCTGCCGCTGTTGATGAACTGCGCGATCGACTGGTTGCCCTCGATGTCCGCCCCGCGGCGCGGGATGAACCAGTCGATGCCCGCGTCGAAGCGGTCGCCCACCAGAGTCAGACCGGCGGGGTTGGCTGCTGGCGCCAGCGAGTCCTGCGGCAGCGCGTAGCCGACGCCGCCCATGGCCGCGGACGCCGCGCCATAGCCGTTGAGGAAATAGCCATTGGTGGCGAACGCCGGCGTAGCCGTCAGGCTCGCGGCCAGAAATGCGATCCCCGGATAAATCCTCTTTCTCATGATGCGCTCCCTTGATGCCCAGACTTCGGTCCTCGAAGCAGGGGCGTGCGCATCATATTTTCCGGCGGCCGATTTTTATATGCCCGATCAATACTTTTTTGGACTGTTGTTATATCCGACGCGCCTCAGTAGGGAGCCACCGCAAACGGCAAAGGCTGCGAGAAAGCTCACCCGCTCCCTGCCTGAGACAATACGGATTTGTTTTATTATATTTATTTTATTTTAAACATATAATTATATTGAAACATCAAGATGCTTGAATGCCAAGGGAGCGGGTACCCACTCCCGCACCCGTTTTGCTGCGTAAAAACACCGTGTCACGGACGGGCACGCTATTGCCGCACCCGCAGCGGTGATACATTCCATGCGACGCCGCTGCGATGCGACAGCGGCGCATAGAAATCAATAAAGAGGAGAGCACGATGACACCCAAGACCGCACTGGTGGTGGATGATTCCAAGTCGGCGCGTTTCGCGCTGCGCAAGTTTCTTGAAAGCCACGACTATCGCGTGACCACGGCGGAGAGCGCGGAAGATGCGTACCGCCAGCTCGCAGTGCAGCGCCCCAACGTGATTTTTCTCGATCACGTGATGCCCGGCATCGACGGCTTCCAAGCGCTCGCCCACATCGTCCGCGACCCGGACTGCAAGGGCATCCCGGTGATCATCTGCTCCTCCCACGAGGGCGCGGAATTTGTGCGCGGCGCGCGCAAGGCCGGCGCCGTGGGCGTACTGCAAAAACCGCCGAGCGCCGAGCAGTTGGCGGACATTCTCGACAGCCTGCCGAAAACGCCGCGCAGACACGACACGCCTTCCAAAGTCGCCAACATCCGCGAGCCGGAAGTCGCGATCCACCAGCGCGTGATGAACGTGCTGCGCAGCACGCTGTCCACGCCGGAACTGACGCCGCCACCGGAACCGGCGCACGAACCGGCAGCGGCACATGCGCCGCACGAAGCCACTGACACTGCGCTGCGCCTGGTGCAGCAGGATCTATCCATGCAGATCGCCGAGTTGCGCGCGCAGGCCGCACAGATCGATGCGCGCCTCAACCAGTTGCAGAAGCTCTCGCGGCAGAACAGCGCGCAAGAAGAACTGGCGGACGACATCGCCACGACCCAAGCGCGCGTCGCGGCGCTTGAAAACATGATGGAAAACCGCTTCGGCGAACTGCATGCGGCGCTGGAATCGGGGCTGCGCGCGCAGTCCGAGCACATCGCGCGCATCGCCGAATCCGCTCGCAGCGCCGCCGTCAAGGAAGCGCATGGCGAGGCTGAGCGCACGGTGATGAACGCCGCCGCGCGCATCTCCGATCAGCTCGCCAGCTCCATCCTCAACGCGCTACGCAGCATCACCTTCAACCCGCTGGCGCCGCGCGGCGCGGCGGAATCTGCAGCGCAGGACAAGGACGACCGCCGCAAGGCCTGAGCGCCGGCCGTTCCGGCTGAGGCCCGCGATGCGATACCTGCCGCTGCTGCCGCTGCTGGCGCTGCTGCCGGCGATCAGCGTCTGCGCTTGTCCGCCGTCGCTCATCGGCGAGGCCGACGTTCCCACACTGCAGGCGGAGATGGCGCAGGGCTGCCTGAGCGCGCATGTGCTGACCGCGCACTATCTCGAACGCATCGAGGCCATTGACCGCCGCGGACCGCAGCTCGACGCGGTGATCGAGGTCAATCCAGACGCGCTGGCGATCGCCGACCGGCTCGACCGGGAGCGCGCAGAAGGCCGGCTACGCGGCCCGCTGCACGGCATCCCGGTGCTGCTCAAGGACAATATTGACACCGCCGACCGCCTGCATACCTCGGCCGGATCGCTGGCACTGGCGCAGTCAATCGCGCCGGCCGACGCCTTCCTGGTCAAGCGGCTGCGCGACGCCGGCGCCGTCATCCTCGGCAAGGCGAACCTCAGCGAGTGGGCCAACTTCCGCTCGGCGCATTCCAGCAGCGGCTGGAGCGGCCGCGGCGGACAGACGCGCAATCCCTATGCGCCCGAGCGCAGTCCCTGCGGCTCCAGTTCCGGGTCGGCGGTCGCGGTCAGCGCCAACCTGAGCGCGCTGGCGGTCGGCAGCGAGACCGACGGCTCCATCGTCTGTCCGGCCTCGGTCAACGGCATCGTCGGTCTCAAGCCGACGGTCGGCCTGATCAGCCGCAACGGCATCATCCCGATCTCGTTCAGCCAGGACACAGCCGGTCCGATGGCGCGCACGGTCACCGATGCCGCCATCCTGCTCAACGTGCTGGCCGGCAGCGACACCGGCGACCCGGCGACGCAAGCCGCCGCCGGGCACATCCCCGGCGATTACCGCCGCTACCTGCAGGCCGCCGGTCTCAAGGGCGCGCGCATCGGCGTGGCGCGCAAGCTGGCGGGCTTCAGTCCGCCGACCGACGTGGTCTTCGACCAGGCCATCGCCACACTCAAGGCTGCCGGCGCGACCATCGTGGACCCGGCCGACATCGCCACGCAGGGGCAGTTCGACGACGACGAGTTGACCGTGCTGCTGTATGAATTCAAGTACGGCATCAACCGCTACCTGCGCGGCCTGGGCAGCGGCTCGCCGGTGAAGTCTCTAGGCGACCTGATCGCCTTCAACCAGCGCGAAGCCGGCCGCGAGATGGCGTGGTTCGGCCAGGATCTGTTCTTGCAGGCGCAGGCCAAGGGCGGCCTCGACAGCGCCGAATACCTGCTCGCGCGCCAAAAGTCGCTGCGCCTCGCCGGTCATGACGGCATCGACGCGACACTGGCGAAGTACCGTATCGATGCGATCGTCGCGCCGACGGCGGGTCCGGCGTGGACCATCGACCTGGTCAACGGCGACCATATCTCCGGTGGCGGCGCGTCGAGCGCCGCGGCTGTCGCCGGATATCCACACATCACCGTGCCCGCCGGTTTCGTGCACGGCCTGCCGGTGGGTCTGTCCTTCATCGGCACCGCCTGGAGCGAGCCGCTGCTGCTGCGGCTGGCCTACGCCTACGAGCAGGCCAGCAAGGCGCGGCGCCCGCCCGATCTCGCAACGGCTTCGCGCGCGCCGCCGGCGGCGCTCAGTTCGCCCTGATCGCGCTCCAGCCCAGAAGAACCCAGCCCGCGAGAAACAACAAACCTCCGAAGGGCGTGACCGCGCCGAGCACGCGCACGCCGCTCAGGGCCAGCGCGTAAAGGCTGCCGGAAAACAGCAGCACGCCGGCGGCGAAGCACCAGCCGCCGGCGTTCAGCGCCGCCGATGGCGCCTGCCGCGTCAGCAGCCCGATCAGCAGCAGGGCCAGCGCGTGATACATCTGGTACTCCACGCCGGTGCGCCACACCGCAAGCATTTCGGCGGAGAGACGCGCTTTAAGCGCGTGCGCGCCAAAGGCGCCGAACGCCACCGCAAGAAAGCCGTAAGCCGCGCCGAATGTCAGCCAGATTTTTGGCATGGATTCCGCTTACGCCGGCTCCAGCACCTTGAACTGCATGCCCGCGGCGCGCAGGCGCTTGATCAGCGCATCGCCCATGGTCTGCGCGGGTGTCAGCACGCCGCCCTTGCGCGGCAGCCGGTCCTGCACCAGGCACAGCGCCGACTCGGCGAGCATCTTTGAGGTTTCGCCGTAACCCGGATCGCCGCCGCTGACTTCCGTTACCACACGCTTGCCGCCGCCCTCGCCGATGAAGCGCACGCGGAACCAGCCCTTGCGGCGCTGCTCCTCGCTGGGCCCGTCGCCGGGACTCTTGATTTTGAGCAGGCGCTCGCGCGTCAACTTGAACTGCGCACCGGCAAACAGCGTCGCGGCGCCGCCGACCAGCATGCCCACGGTCGTGAGCTTCTTCACCAGCACATAGTGGCCGTAGCGGAAATTGGGGCCGTAGCGGTCCAGCGCGGCGGCGGAACGGCGCACGATCTGCGGGTCTATCGTCGGCATCGGCACCGCCCAGGCGTTGAACTCCTTCACGCGGCGGATCGACTGCGGCGTGGAGCCAATCTTGCGTTCCAGCGGCCGTTCTTCCCGCTCATGCCGCGCCTTGCGCACCCTGCCGTATTCGCGCATGCGCGAGAACGCGGTGATCGCAGAATGCAGCGTGCCGCCGGAAAACGTACCGCCCGCGCGCACGAAACCTTCGACCTTGAGCGCCACTTCTTCCGGCAACTGCTGCACGGTGAAGTAGGCGCCGAGATCGTGCGGGATGCTGTCGAAACCGCAGCAGTTGACAATGCGCGCGCCGGTTTCGCGCGCCTGGTCGTGATAGCGCAGCCACATCTGATCGACGAATTCCGGCTCGCCGGTGAGGTCCACGTAGTCGGTGCCCGCCGCCGCGCAGGCCGCGACCAGCGGCTCGCCGTACTTGATGTACGGCCCCACGGTGGTGATGACGGCCTTGGCCGACTCCGCCACCGCCTTCAGCGAATCAGCGTCGGCCGCGTCGGCAGTGAGCAGGTCGAGCGTCTTGCAGGCGGGGTTGATATCGGCCAGCCGCGCGCGCACCAGCTTGAGCTTGTCCTGGTTGCGGCCGGCCAGCGCCCAGCGCAGGTCTGCGCCCGCATTGTGCGCCAGATATTCGGCGGTCAATCCACCGGTGAAGCCGGTGGCTCCAAAAACTACGATGTCGTATTTGCGGCGTGCGGCCATGTCAGTTCCCTCTGAAAAAGGCAGCGGGAATGATACGCAGCTTTTACGGCGATGGATTGACCGCTCGGACGATAAGCCGTGGTTGCAGGCTCAATGCAGGCTCAGGGCTGCGTGGCCTCGAAAGCCTTGCGGATGGCCTCGACGCGCTCGCGGTTGGCGTCGAAATCGTAATAGCCGATGCGGCTGGACGAACGCACCTGGATTTCCTTTTCGTCAGGGAAAACCAGCTCCAGGTCATCCACGTAGTGCATCATCGGACTGGTGAATTCGGCGTGGATGTAGCCGGGTTCATAGGTCACGATTTTCGCGCCTTTCATGCCGACGATGACCGTGCCCATCGCCTCCTGCGCGGCGGCGCGGCTGCCGTTGTAGGTGATCGGCTTGACGTAGCGTTCCGAGTCCAGGGTTTCCGAGGACACGCAATGCGGCCCGCTCTCGCAGAACGCCAGCTTGCCGTCCGGCCCGCGCAGATTGGCGCTGCCCATGCCGCAGCCACTCAACAGGGCCGCCGCGGCCAAGCTCATCAAACCTGCAACTGC
>JBOICL010000105.1:0-1564 GCA_050740055.1 Stenotrophobium sp. | reverse complement strand
GGCAAGCACCGTGTCGGCACCCGCTCTGCCAGAATCGGTTTGCGTTGATGTGATAATAAACTGATATATGATAAATATATCAAATAAAAATTCACTCGCATCGAAGTGAATCAGGCGAGAGCGGGTGAGGCCGGCATGCCCCTGCTGACGCCACGCCTGACGCAGACGGCGCATACTTCATGGAATTATCCTCCGTCAATGACCGTTTCGAGGGACGACATGAGCGCCGTGACTCCGCAAGCCATCGCGAAGATGATTTCCGATTCCATCGCCGCCAAGCAGAAAGTGCTGGCGGACACCGCGCTGCTGGACACGCTACTCAAGGTCACCAACGTCTGCGTCGCCGCGTTCCGGTGCGGCAACAAGGTGCTGATCGCTGGCAACGGCGGCAGCGCGGCGGATGCACAGCACATGGCGGCGGAGTTCGTCGCGCGATTCGAGTTCGACCGTCCCGGTCTACCGTCCATCGCGCTGACCACGGACACTTCCGCGCTCACCGCCATCGGCAACGACTACGGCTACGAGCATCTGTTCTCGCGCCAGGTCGAGGCGCTGGGCGTGAAGGGCGACGTGTTCATCGGCATCACCACCTCCGGCAATTCAAAAAATGTGCTGAAGGCGATGGAAGCTTGCGAAAAAATCGGCCTCGTGCGCGTGGCGCTGTGCGGCGCGGGCGGCAAGGTTCACGGGATGAGCGATCACGTGTTGGCGGTGCCGTCCACGCACACGCCGCGCATCCAGGAAAGTCACGGCCTGATCATGCACATCATCTGCGCGCTGGTGGAGGAGGAGATGTTTCCGCAGTACAAGAAGCCGAAGGCCTGACCCGCTCCGGCGGCAGGCCCGGTTTGCATTGTTTGATATATCAGGATAGTTTTCACATTAGTTAAATAAATATCACAGATAATATTGAGGCAATCGGTAGAGCGGGTGAAGACAGAATCCCGCTGAAACATAGTCAAAGGAATTTATGGAGAGCATTCCCGCAATTTTGAAACTCGACGCCGGCGGTCTGCCGGTGGCATGGGTGCGCTGGCAGACCGCCGTGACCCTGTATGCGCGCGAGCGCGTGCGCTGGGAGGCGGGCGAGGAGCGCTTCATCGTTTACGGTGGCATCTGCGTCGCCACCGGTCGCCGCAGTTCGGTGGAGATCGGCTCCATCATCGCGGTGGCCGACAAGTCGCAGCGCTATCAGCGCGGCACGCCGCTGCTCACCAACCGCACGCTGTTTCAGCGCGACCGCAACCTCTGCCTCTACTGCGGCGAGGTATTTCCCGTGTCGCAGCTTACGCGCGACCATGTCTATCCGGCGTCGCGCGGCGGCGAATGCGTTTGGGAAAACTGCGTCACCGCCTGCAGCGACTGCAACCAGCGCAAGGACGACCGCACGCCGGAAGAAGCCAGTATGAAGCTGCTCGCCGTGCCGTACACGCCCAACCTCGCGGAATACCTGATTCTGCAGAACCGCCGCATCCTCGCCGACCAGATGGAATTCCTGATGGCCTACTCGCGCAAGCAGGACCGGCGCGGCAGGCGGCGCCGCGCCTGAGCGGTTCGCGCGCCG
>JBOICL010000104.1:0-3798 GCA_050740055.1 Stenotrophobium sp. | reverse complement strand
GTGCTGGTGTTCATCCTCGCCAACCTCACCGTCGGCATCACGTTTTCCAGCCTCGCGCGCAACCAGACGCAGGCGATGCAGATGGGTTTCTTCTTCTTCCTGCCGTCGATCCTGCTGTCCGGCTTCATGTTCCCGTTCCGTGGCATGCCGGGCTGGGCGCAGGATATCGGCGAAGTGCTGCCGCTGACGCATTTCCTGCGCATCGTGCGCGGCGTGATGCTCAAGGGCAGCGGACCGCTGGAAGTCTGGCCACACCTGTGGCCGCTGCTGCTGTTCACCGCCGTGGTGCTGGCGCTGGGACTCAAGCGGTATCGCCGCACGCTGGATTAGCGCCACCCGCTCTCATCTAAAACACGCACTGCGCACGCCCGATTGACCAGCTATAGTCGAGCCTAGCTAGGCCACCTTTAGCCTAGTCATCGCAGCATAGATCGGGGAACAAATGCGCGGAACCATCACATTGCTGCTCATTGCGGCTTCGTCAATTGCGTGTCCTTGCTTCGCATCGGTATACCAATGCATCGGCGCGGATGGGCACATTGCTTACTCCGATGTGCCTTGCGGCACCAACGCAGAAATTGTCAACGTTCAACCGCACGCCACTATTGCGCCCGGACCTGTAGCTAAGAAGGCTATTCCGGCCAACGGCGCGAAAGACGATTTAGCATGGCAGCGCATAAAAGTAGAAGGGCGCGGACGCTCACGACGCCAAGCCGAAGTTGTTCAGTGCACTGTCCACAATTACAACGAGTGGGTTCATAGTCAGACGCCTCTCCCAGATAAGGAAGCGCGGTTGGCAAAGTTCAAGTCAGTTGGAGAAGAGTGCCGCCAGATTTATAAGTTCACAGAGGCAGATGCTTCAGCATATCGAGCGGGCCCTAGCACTGGTGCAGCGACTCTTAGTGGGAGGCCATTGGCAGCCAGTAATTCCTTAGTCAATTCAAGTGCCGATCATGAGGTAAGCGCGGGCCATACGGAGCCGTCTTCGTACGCGCCAAAATCTGGTTTCACAATCCTTTCAACTACTAGCGTTCGTCCACTTGAGAAGGGCAGGAAGGGTTACTCCAGGGGTACGTTCTTTAGTCAGTTGCCAGACGGGGGATTTCTCATCGCAGGAGCAAATCTCCTACCATGGGACACGCCGGGAAATAAAACACTAAGTACATGGATTCAGAAGATTTCGGGGGCGATGCACTCCGAATGGCAACAGGTCACGCCTGATGATCCTCAGAACGGCGGTTTAAGCTTTGCAATCCCATCAACCGATGGCGGCTATTGGGCTGTTGGGGTTGCGTATGGGAAACCCGCTGAAAAATCCGGACAACCTGGTGCCGTACCTCGAACACAATTTGAGCAACCATACGACTACCTCAGCAAGCTCGGCCCTCATGGCGAGGTGCTGTGGACTCACCCGGCGACAGATGCTGGTGAATGGCATGGACTGTATTGTGGCGTTGAAGCAAGAGACGGCCTGTACCTTGTCGGTACACATGCTCAGACCTATGTCCAGCCCGATGGCAAGACCAATTCGATTCCTGTTCCATGGATCGAGAAACTCGACAAAGACGGGCGACTCTTGTGGCAAAAAGCGATCCCTGACGACGGTAACAAGATTTTGGACGTCACATCGGTAGAAACAGGCTGTGGAAAATTGACCACGGACGATGCGGGACGAATTAGCTGGGCAATCACGGCTTATCCGGTGCCGTTTGAACGGAAGAATGGGCAACTGCAAATCACTCCTACAGATGCACTTCAACTGCTGTTTGATGATGAAACGGTTGTTGTGCAGTTGGATCCACAAGGCAACGAGTTGCATCGGAGGGTGAGTACAGGGGCGCAGAACGCATTCCTAATGCACACCGCAGCCGGCTATACCTTGATCGAACATTTCTGGCGCAAACCATCCGGGCCGAGTAATCCGCTAGTCCTAGTACTCCAAGACAAGCGCGGAGTACGCATCACAGATTTGGACGAAGACCTAAAAGTCCAGAAAATTACGGAGCATCTCGTTCCGGCGCTCAACGACAAGTTGCGCGCTGTGCTCTCCGCTGATGACGGTGGCTATTTCTTGGCGGGGTGCAATGGATCGGCCGCGAATTCAATCGTCTATCTCAGACCAGATGGCCTGGTTTCAGCGCCTGAACAGGTCATGCTAGGGCAGTGCGGCAAAATAGGATTAGCAAGAGGGTTGCGCAAGAACGAGATTGTCATGTTTCTTGAAATCGCCCACAGCGACGATTCCCAATTGCTCCAGGCCAAATTTGAACCCTCGAAGTCAAGTTTGTCGGCGTCTAGCGAATCCCTAACCGAGCCTAGTCGTCTTTCGAGCGAGCCAAGCAATGCTGTGCAGCAAGATAAGCCGGCGCTGGCTTGTGTAGCCGTCGATCAGGTTTCAAATCAGCGAACCCCAGTGGACATCCTTCAGGGAGTCTCCCAATGCATCAATTCGGGTGACTATAGTAAAGCTGCGCGTCTATATGCGGTCGCTGGAACATTCGGGAAGTACGATGCAGAGCGCGTAAATGATCTATCTGCTTCGGAGATTCTCGGCGTGCTCAATATGATCGCCTTCGCTGGTTTGACACGTGAGCAGGACGAAGCCTTCAAAAAAGAGAGGCTCTCGTTGAAGCCAGGTTCAGCGGAACTTCACGCCTTGTGCGCCAGCGTGCAAAACATTGGACCGCCCAAATATTTTCCCTCGTACATGATCCAACATGGAGTGTCGTCACAGTTGAACAATGGGGCCAGCGGACTGCGTTCTGATTTCGACTCCAACAAAGGATGGCAAGAGGCTTTGAGTGGTTTTTTGAACTGCGCTCAGCAAGTTCGCTGAGCGCTCAAATCCTGGTGCTCGGCCAACGGCAACCATGCGCAGGCGGCAATGAAGGATCGACCGACTGGTTAGCGTTGCTTTATCCCCCAAGCCGTATCGCCACACACTGAATTAGCGCATCACCCGCTCTTGGTGGCTGGTCAGCAATGGCTGTTTTTAAATATATAATAAATATAAATATATTATATAAATAAAAACAAATCTATACCACTTGGACCCAAAAGCGGGTGACGCGTAAATCCACTTTACGCTGCGTTAAATGGACTGCGATTCACTTGAAATCGGCGCTGGCGGCCGCATGTCTGGCGCAGTCCTCAAACATCCCCAGGAAAAACCATGTCCGCAGAAAAACACGAGTTCCAGGCCGAGACGCGGCAGCTGCTGCGCCTGATGATTCACTCGCTCTATTCCAATAAGGAAATCTTCCTGCGCGAGCTGGTTTCGAATGCCTCGGACGCCGCCGACAAGCTGCGTTTTCTCGCCATCGCAAAACCTGAACTGCTCGGCGATGACCCTGAACTGAAGATCGACATCAGCGTGGATAAAGCGGCCGGTACGCTGACGATCAAGGACAACGGCGTCGGCATGTCGCGCGAGGAGGTGATCGAAAACCTCGGCACCATCGCCAGTTCCGGCACCAAGAAATTCCTCGAATCCCTGAGCGGCGACCAGAAGAACGACGCGCAGTTGATCGGCCAGTTCGGTGTCGGTTTCTATTCCGCCTTCATCGTCGCGGACAAGGTCACGGTGCTGACCAAGCGCGCAGACGTGAACGACGCGGTGCGCTGGGAATCGGACGGCGAGGGCAGTTACACGCTGGAGCCTTCGTTCAAGATGGATCGCGGCACGGAAGTGATCCTGCACCTGCGCGAGGACGACAAGGAATTCATCGAGCCGATGCGGCTGCAGCACATCATTCACCGCTATTCCGATCACATCGGCCTGCCGATCCGCATGCAGAA
>JBOICL010000103.1:0-1931 GCA_050740055.1 Stenotrophobium sp. | reverse complement strand
TCACATAACCCTGCACCGCGCCGTTGCCGGCCGGCGGGGTGGTTCCGCGCGCTTGCGCCAGGGCCAGCGTCCTCAGCACCAAGGCCGTGGTAAAGACGTCATCGCCCCAGCTGCCATCGGTGAGTTGATGCGTCTGCAAGGTCTGCACGCTGGCCTTTGCCGGCGTGAAGTCCACGAGCGACTGAGTCAAGGCTATCAAGCTTTCAGCGCTGAGAGCGTCCTCGCCCCAGAGTCCATCGGATTGCCGGGCCGAGAACAGAAAACTGGTGCCATTCTGCAAGGTCTGTGCGACGTTGTAACTGCTGCTGTAATACCGCAGCGCGTTGACGGCCAGGGCCGTCAGATAGACCGACGGGTTGTTGTCGCCGTCCTGCCAAGAGCCATCGGCATTCTGTTGCTGCTGGAGAAAGCCCAGGGCGGGTCCCGCTACGGCGCTGCCGGGATTGCCGGCCAGGGCCAAGGCTTCGAGTGCGAAGTCGGTATCCAGGACGGTGGGCTGATAACCCTGTGACTCTACGAATCCCCCAGTGATGGTGTCCTGGTGGGTGAGGAGTTCAGTCACCAGGGCGGATACGTCCTGCCCCGCCGTGACACCGGCGATGATCAGGCGGGAGAGATTTTCGGTGTTGTGATAGGTCTGGCTCGCGAGGTATTGCTGCGCAGCCGTAATCGACGCTCCGCTGGTAACGCCATAAAGCGCCAGCGTGCGCAGCGATTCGGCGGTGGCTTGGAAGGGGGTGGCAATATCCGAGGAGCGGGCGATGCTGCCATCGGTGTTGGCTTGTGCGGAGAGCCAGTTCAGACCCGGGTCGGCGTGGGCGGTTCCCAATACGCAAAGGTACAGCGCGACCGCCCTGAAGAGCATTCCCCGCATGCTGCCTCCCCCATTGTTCTTTATTCTTCCCTGAGCGCAGCGCAGGATCCCATTCCAGTTCTGCTGACCTGACCGCTTTTGGTTAAGGATCAGGATCGGTAATCAATATATCCGGGCCGACAGAAAACTTTACGTCAGAAAATATCGCATCAACTTGTAGGGAATATCCTATACGGTTATCCCTCATTCTCAGCCGACGTCAATCGATGCTCTGGTCACGGGGAGGTGGCGGCGGCGGCACGGAGCAGATGGATGAGGGTGAAGATGCTCCCACAGTGCCATTCTCGCGCTTGCCGATTCGATAAGGCGCGATGTAGCCGTCACGGACGAGATACATGTGGTCCGGAGTGCCTACCGTACTAGGGGAAGTCCACTGAGTACCCGGCCCTACCTATGAAGTTCGGCTCTCGGCAGCCGAATAGAAAATTCCGTCCGAATCTGGATCGAAAACTTCGATGCCTGCAACCCGAACAGCTCCATTTTCTATCCGCTCGACACCAACATTCTCAATCGCTGCACTGTATCGACACGCATGGTGCATGGCTTCTGCCGCGCCCAAGTCCTTAATGCGGTCTAACCGGTCCCAATAGCGAGGATCTACACCCGTTTCGACAAGATAACGATGAGACGCGGTCAACACATCAACCCGCGGTTTCTGCCTCCCATGCACCAGCCATCCAAGATCAGCCGGTTGACAGGGAACTAATGCCAGCTGCAATCGTTCACCAAGGCTAACAAGGCGCCCTCTATCTGTTTGCAAGAACCCTATGACAATTGCGATATTTATATTCAGATCCGGCAAGGCATCAGCCATTGATTGCCTGATGTGTGACAGCTCGTAAATCTCATTTTTATCATGATGCTTCTTGAGCAGCCAATCGCGGTAGATATGAGCCTGGATCGCTGACAAGAACAACGGCATATAACGACTTTAATTCAATTCGACATAGGGGTAGTCCAGAAACGGCCGTTGCTGTAACTCCCCCCAAAGCTGGTAGAAACAGCGTTGCTCAGCGAGGGCAAAAAGGGCTTTCATGGTTCGTGAACTCCTCGTAAG
>JBOICL010000102.1:0-6135 GCA_050740055.1 Stenotrophobium sp. | reverse complement strand
CGATTGGCCTGCGTTATTTCAACGTCTTCGGCCCCCGGCAAGACCCTGAAGGCGCTTACGCCGCCGTCATTCCCAAGTGGATCGCCAGCCTAATCAAGGGCGAGCCTGTCTATATCAACGGCGACGGTGAAACCAGCCGCGACTTCTGTTTTATAGACAACACCGTGCAGATCAACTTGCTGGCCGCGACCACCCAAAACCCCGAAGCGGTGAACCAAGTTTACAACGTGGCGGTGGGGGATCGCACCACGCTCAATACTCTATTTGCTCTGCTATGTGACAACTTGGCTGCTCACCGCATAAGTGCCGGCGCCAGACCTGTCTATCGCGACTTCCGAGCGGGAGATGTACGGCATTCACTGGCTGACATCACCAAGTCCAGCACGCTATTGGAGTATCAGTCGCAGTTTAGGGTCAAGGATGGTCTCAAGCTAGCGATGCCTTGGTATATCCGGTTCCTAAATTGAATTTCCAGTTCGATTGCGCACTGTAAATGCTAATTCGCCATAGCGCCTTATATCTCTTGGGACGGCTTATCCCCGGGGGAGTCAGTCTTTTAATGTTGGCGCTATACACGCGGTTGATGACTACGGAGCAATATGGCCACTATGCCCTTGTGATCGCGGGAGTGGGCATTGTCAACGCCGTATGTTTTCAGTGGCTGAATTTAAGTCTGGGGCGATTCCTGCCTGGCAATAAAGCGCAATCGCAGGCGCTGCTTTCTACCGCGTTAGCCGGCTTCCTGATATTGGTGGCGATTACAGGCGTATTTGGCGGTGCCGCAGCATGGCTGTGGCCAGACAAGATATTGCGCTGGCTCATTATCCTGGCGGTAGTTATTGGATGGGCGCAGGCGTGGTCTGATTTAAATCTGATCATTGTCAACGCAAAGTTGGAGCCGATCCGCTACGGGGCCATCGCGTCCAGCAAAGCGGTACTCGCGCTTGGCGTTGGAGTGGGTTTGTTTTATTTCGGACTCGATGTCTTCGGCATCCTCTTGGGATTACTGATCGGCCTATTGGTATCCACGCTGATTGCAGGGAAGCACTGGCATGATTTTTCGTTGCACCTCAGCAGCGGCCGGTGGCTCCAGCTTTTTGTCAACTATGGAGCGCCACTGACACTGACGTATATGCTGACGATGGTTTTGAATGCCTCCGATCGCTTTTTATTAGGCTGGCTTATGGATGCCAGGGCAGTCGGTCACTATGCAGCGGCATATGATCTTAGTCAGCAGTCCCTGGGCATGTTGATGGGGGTCGTTCACTTGGCAGCATTCCCGCTGGCTGTTCACGCGCTGGAGGAGAAAGGCGTGGCGGGAGCACGAGTCCAGCTTAGGCAAAATGCTCTAATACTGCTCGCAATTTCAGTTCCGGCAACCGTGGGCCTGGTGATGCTGGCCGCCAATATTTCAGAAGTGATTCTGGGTGCGGCGTTTCAGGAAAATACCGAAAAAATAATTACGCTGGTTGCTTTGACTGCCTTTGTGGGTGGAGTCAGGTCATATTATTTCGACTATGGCTTCCAACTGGCCGGCAAGATCAGGGGGCAGATCTGGGTTGTGGTGTTAGCGGTCATCGCCAATTTTGGATTAAATTTATGGTGGATACCGATATGGGGAGTCGTTGGCGCGGCCGGCGCAACGCTGATCGGGTCTATCGTTGGGCTCTGTGCCAGCTGGTATTTAGGGCGCAAAGTCTTTGCCTTGCCAGTTTTCCCATTTGAGGCATTTAAAGTTGTATTGGCTTCGGGCGGGATGGCCGTGGTTCTCTTCCTGACTCTGTACTGGCGTGGCCCAGTTGCGTTGCTTGAGCAGGTATCGCTGGGCTGCATCAGTTATGCGTTTTTGTTGGTTATCCTTGATATCGGAAAACTTCGGTTCATTCTGACAAGATATCTGCATTAAATAAACGTTATCTCTCTACATCATGGAAATTTTCTATTTATTTGTAAGCTTCACCATCGCACGGCAAGATAGAAGGATGCCATGATCTTTTTTGTAGCGCTGGTACTGGGATTGCTTTTGGCAGCAAACCATGCCGTATCAAGGAATTTACTTTACCCACCCACAGTGTTCACTGGTGTATGGCTGCTTAGCATTGTTGCCCTTATTTTTAGCGGTGACGCCTATTATCCAGTTTCAGGTGAGACCCTCATGGTTTATCTCATCGGCGCAATGGCTTTCAGCGCCGGGGGATTTGTTATCTTGGCGGGTTTATCCAACGGCGATATAAAACGGTCAGCCTTTACGGCGATCCAATTAACACGGCGGCATCGTGTTCTGGATTTTGTTTTGTTGATGGTTGTCATCGGGTTGCCGTTCTATCTGCAAAAATCAACGGCTGGTGTCGACTTGAGCGACCCCATGTTCTGGGCGAATCTGCGAACCGTTGCGCTGGAGGTTTCCGATACAAGCCAGCGATCGTTTGATCTGGTCAATAATCTCGCAATTCTTTCTATTTTTCTAGCCATGTCGATGCATTATGAAAATGACGGCACCTTTCCAAGAAAATGGCGGTGCTATCTTGCGATATTGCTGGCGCTGATTTATGGCGCGGCTCAGGGCACCAAAGGCAATGTAGTCACCCTGATATTGACGCTAGTGTTTATTTCATCCATGCGCGCTGGCAGGCTCAATTTTGTCGTCATGGGCAGCGCGGTTTTATTGTCTCTTGCAATATTTACGATCGCGCTTGCCTTTTCAAATTTTGCCTATATGGACTTGCAGGCTTCTGTGGAAACTCTGAAATTTCTCGCTGAGAACACCAGGGACTACTGGCTGGGTGGTGTAGTAGCATTTGACCATATTGTGCACGATCCAAACAGTATCCCGTCAACACAAAAATTAAGCCGGTTCTTTCTCGAAACGGCTAATGGTTTCGGGGCAAATTTCCAGTTGCCAAACAACAATCCCGCGTTCACAAATATTTCTGAGTCGCGGAGCACAAATGTCTACACTATCTATTGTTCATATTTCAAGATTTACGGTTGGTTTGGTGTAGCTTCGGGCTTGTCCATGCTAGGCGTGGTCTTGACGTGGGTTTACGCCAAAGCGCGCAAGGGCAATCCGGGAGCCATCCTGTTTTATGGCGCGAATATAACGGGGCTTGTTCTCAGCGTTCAAGCGGGACATTTTGTGCTGGCGCTTAATTTTTACATCAAAATGCTCATATTTTTCTGCTTTGTGTATTACGGCAGCGCACTGTTTCGATTGACGGGATCTGCGTCGCGGATTAGGCGTCATGCTTAAAGTCGCCGCTTTTACCGGGGGGCGTCATATCCCCGCCGCACGCTTTCGGGTGCGGCAGTATGTTGACCGGCTGGAGAAGGAAGGCGTCGAGATTTCTGAATTTCCGGCATCATTAGGCGTCTACCCACCTAAAAGCCGACTGATACGACCCCTGTGGGCCATGGCTACTCTGGCGGCCCGATTGCCAGGGATTGCGCAGTCTTACCGCTACGACCTGACTTTGCTGCAGCGGGAAATGCTGTCCACTTTCATAACCATGGAGCCGCTGACCCAACGCCCTCGTGTTCTGGACGTTGATGACGCAATCTGGTTGTACCGGGGCGGCAGGTTTGCGGAGACGCTCGCTCAAAGATGCGAAAGCGTCATTTGTGGAAATGCTTTCCTCGCGGATCATTTCAGTCAGTGGAACAAGAATGTGAAAATCGTTCCCACGGCCGTGGATACGGTTCGATATGCGCCAGGTGCGCCAATGGATGCGCCCATTATCGGCTGGTCCGGGACCAGCGGCGGATACGAATATTTCCCGGCCATCGAGCCCGCTCTGGTTTCCGTATTGCAGAAGTTTCCGGAGGCCCGGCTCAGGATCGTGTCCGATGCGATGCCGGCGTTTCAACAAATCCCAGAGAGCCGCGTGGAGTATATCCGCTGGACACCGGAGAACGAGGTGCAGGCGATCCAGGAGATGGCGGTCGGCATCATGCCGCTCAGCGAATCGCTTTGGGACCGGGGCAAGTGCAGCTTCAAGATGCTGACCTACATGGCATGCGGAATACCCGTCGTGGTTTCAGCCGCGGGCATGAACATTGAGGTGCTGTCTTACGGTCAGAGTGGGTTTGGCGCGAAATCCGTCGATGACTGGGTAGGTGCCTTGTCAACACTATTGGAGGATTTCGAGCAACGAAAAAAGATGGGACGTACTGGACGGCAGGTGATCTTGGACAGGTATTCACTTGATGTCGTAACCCCGGAACTAGCGAAAGCGTTGTGGCATGCGCTTTAAGAACGGCACGGAGAGGGTTTCATGATTCGAGTGCTCCACATCATAGTCGGCCTTAACCTTGGCGGGGCTGAATTGATGCTAAAGCGCTTGATCGAATCGAGCCTTGATAATTCAGATTTTCAGCATTCGGTCGTTTCGCTCACAGACGCTGGCGAGGTCGGTGAGCAGTTATTAGCCCTTGGGGTTGAAGTGCAGGCGCTGGGTATGCGTTCTGTGCTGGATGCGCCACGTGTGCTTTGGCAACTCACTCGCCGAATCCGCAAGTCTCGTGCGGATATCGTCCAGACCTGGATGTACCACGCCAACCTGTGGGGTGGCTTGGCTGCGCGCATAGCTGGCAATCAACATGTCATCTGGGGAATACGCACGACGGACGTCAAGGCAGGAGCCTCCCGAACAACGGCCGTCATCAGTTGGATGTGTGCAATGTTGTCCCGTTGGATCCCTCGTGCCATTGTTTGTGCCGCAGAAGCATCTCGCATGACTCATGTTGCCGTAGGCTACGATCCGACCCGCATGGTGGTGATCCCGAACGGGTTCGATCTGCAGCGCCTGATGGCCACGGCGGATCAGCGCATCAAACTTCGTGCACAGTGTGGATTTGCCGCAGATGAGGTCGTTATTGGAATCGTGGGGCGCTTTAACCGCGCCAAGGACCATGAGAATTTTGTGTGTGCAGCGGGTTTGCTCACGCGGCAGGACAACCGTGTGCGCTTTTTGATGGTGGGCCGTGACCTTGACGCTGGCAATACGGAACTGGCTCGATGGATTACCCAGACAGGTTATGCCGAACGCTTTGTGCTGTTGGGTGAGCGTGCCGATGTGCCGGCATGCCTATCGGCGATGGATATTTTCTGCCTGTCTTCCCGCACCGAAGGTTTCCCGAATGGGGTCGGTGAGGCTATGGCAATGGGTTTGCCATGCGTGGTGACGGATGCGGGGGACGCCGCAATGCTAGTGGCGGACACCGGGATTGTGGTCCCCAGGGAGGCCCCGATAGCATTGTCCAGAGGGCTGGGGGGTGTGCTGGCGATGACGCCTGATGCGCGCCAGCAACTGGGATTACGGGCCAAGGCGAGGATGTATTCGGAGTTCAGCATTGAGCGCGCCCGCCAGCGGTTTGAGGATGTTTACAGTGCCGTGCTGAAACTGAGCTTCAGGACTCAAAATTAATCAATATGAAATTGGTGAGTGAAAGTCTGTGCTGAGCATTTTGCGTAAAATTAAATGGCTGTATTGCCGTGACTTGTTTTTCTATAGCGATCTTCCCGAAACTAGTATGGGGGAGGATGTGCAGTTTTTTATCCAGGCTTCCAAGTGTTTTCCCCATGCAGAGCCTTTCTTTACAACGGTTATTGATTTGCAGCTGGATGCTGATGTGATTTTAAAGGCGATCAAAAAGGGGTTTTCATATGAAATCCGACGGGCTGCTGATAAGGACTTAATCTCTGCGGGAATTATCGACAAGCCAACAACCCAGGACGTTGAGGATTTTTCTTCGTTTTACGATTTGTTCGCAGGATCAAAAGGCTTGGCTCAAGCAAACCGGCCAAAGCTGAAAGAGCTTGCTAAAAAAGCAGCCCTGGTTCTGTCAGTTGCAAGCTCCGGGCAAGATGAGGGAGAGTGGCTTTCCGGGCATGCGTATATTTGTGATGGGCAAAGGGCGAGGCTCCTGTATTCCGCCAGTAATGCCGCCCTGGTAACAAAAGGTGATCGGCAATTGGTGGGCCGTGCAAACAAGTATTTGCACTGGCACATGATTCTTCATTTCAAGCGGTACAGTTATTTGCAGTATGATTTTGGCGGGATCAGCAAGCGAGCAGAACTGCGTTATATTGACGAATTCAAAGAATCGTTTGGCGGACAAGAGTTGCTTGAATACAAT
>JBOICL010000101.1:0-1233 GCA_050740055.1 Stenotrophobium sp. | reverse complement strand
AACATCCTGCCGACGCTGCTGGAAATCGCGATGGTCGCCGCCATCCTGCTGTTCAACTACGGCGTGAGCTTCGCCCTCATCACGCTGGTGTCGGTGTTGCTCTATATCGTTTTTTCGGTGGCGGTGACGGAATGGCGCACAAAGTATGTGCGCGCCGCCAACACGCTGGATTCGCGCGCCAACACCCGCGCCATCGACAGCCTGCTCAACTACGAGACGGTGAAATATTTCGGCAACGAGCGCCACGAAGCCGCGCAGTACGACCGCACGCTGGCCGAGTGGGAGCGCGCGCTGATGCAGAACCGCGTTTCGCTGTCCACGCTCAACATCGGGCAGGCCCTGATCGTCGCCGGCAGCGTTACCTGGATGATGATTCTGGCCGCGCAGAAAGTGACGGCGGCGCAGATGACGCTAGGCGATTTCGTCGCGGTAAACGCCTACATGGTGCAACTGTTCGTGCCGCTCAATTTCCTCGGCTTTGTCTACCGCGAAATCCGCCGCGCGCTCACCGACATGGCGCGCATGTTCGGCCTGCTCGAGCAGCGCGCGCGCATCACCGACGCGCCGGATGCGAAAGTCCTGCTGGCCGGAAATGCCAGCGTGAGCTTCGACCACGTGCAGTTCGGCTACAGCGAGAAGCGCGCGATCCTGCACGGCGTCAGCTTCGAGATTCCGGCGGGCCGCAAGATCGCCGTGGTCGGCCCCAGCGGATCGGGCAAGTCCACGCTGGCGCGGCTGCTGTTCCGTTTCTACGACATCGATGCCGGCAGCATCCGCATCAACGGCGCCGACATCCGCGGCTACACCCAGGACAGCCTGCGCACTCATATCGGCGTGGTGCCGCAGGACACCGTGCTGTTCAACGACAGCATCTTTTACAACATCCAGTACGGACGGCCGCAGGCCACGCGCGAAGAAGTCGAGCGCGCGGCGCGGCTGGCGCACCTGGACAGCTTCATCAAGCGCCTGCCGGACGGTTACGAAACCATGGTCGGCGAACGCGGTCTCAAGCTCTCCGGCGGCGAGAAGCAGCGCGTCGCCATCGCCCGCGCCCTGCTCAAGAATCCCGCCATCATGATTTTCGACGAAGCCACGTCCTCGCTCGATTCCGCCTCCGAGCAGGCCATCCTGTCCGCGATCCGCGAAGTCGCCGCCCAGCGCACCACGCTGGTCATCGCGCATCGCCTTTCCACCATCACCGACGCCGACGAGATCATCCTGCTCGATCACGGC
>JBOICL010000100.1:0-4566 GCA_050740055.1 Stenotrophobium sp. | reverse complement strand
CTGCCTCGTCCCTGATCGAGCCGAGCACAAACAAGCACCCTCCCTCGTTCAAAACGGACGCGAGATCAAAGCCGCCCAGGGTCTGGGTTACCGGCAGTGCGGCAACTTCTTCAAGTTGTCCGAGCAGACCGCGCGCGGATTTGCTTAACGTGTCGCCGAGAACTTTCCCCGCACAGTCGCTAAGGCTTGCCAGGCACACTGGCCCGGCTGTGGCAAGAGATGCCAAGGCACGCGCTCCTCGGCGGTCATCGGTGCGATAGAAGTCTGAAGACTCCCCAGTGCGCGACAGCGAAAAACCAGCGATCAAAAGCTCATTGGTTTCGGCAACCGTCGCCCGCGCCAAAAGGTTGACGCGCGGCGTCGTATCGCGAAGGTCGAGGAGATGAAACGGGACCCCCGCTTTTCGACAAGCCGAATAGAGAACATGCCGAGCCCACTCGTCGTCTTTGGGATCGATGACAACAACGGCATCACCATAAGAAATCGCCTGAGTGAGCGTCCCGCAGGCCAGAACTCCCTTGCCTGTACCGGTCCCGCCCTGAATCTGGACGTGGTTTTTCTTCCACATCGCTCGTGGCAACAGGACGGGCTTGTTGTCCTCATCGAGCCCAAGAAACATGGCGTCTTTCTTGTGCGCTATTGAAAAGTATTTTGCCGGGTCAAACGGTCGCGCCCTGGGAAGCTGGGTGAGCACATGCCGCGCATCGGTCAGGCCGTCGGCGCGTTTGGCGCGTGTCACCCCGTGCAGCCGATCTGAGAACCACGGCTCGACCCAGCGGCCGACGGCAAAAAAACCGACAAGGCCTGCGACGACGCCAGCGCTAGTCCCATATAGCGGGAACCGCCAGTACGCACAAACACTCTGCCACCACAGGTGTAGCGCGCTGGGATCGTATAGATCGCCAATGAGGGGGAGTGCAACCCATGCAAGTGCTGGTAAAAAAACAGCAACGCCGCACCCGAGTAGCCCTGTAACCCACAATATCAATCCAATTCCACGGGGTGGCCACAATAGAAGCGATTGGTCTTCCGGGCACAGGCGCCGCAGCCGATCGCCAACGATGGCAATGAACACCGGCACCGAAACTGCCCAGCCGGCCCTGTCCGCCCCAACAGTGCCGAGCAGCATGGAAAGCCAGACGGCTGGCAGCGCGATGTAGTGCTCGACGTGCAGCCAGATTTCTTCAAAAGACATTTGGAAACTCCAAAAACTGTTGGGAAGCTGCGGCTGTGCTTGTCGCTGTGGACCCGCCACCGCGGGTCTGCTTCTGGCCGGATGCGCCACCCCAGTGGCGCAAGAGCGAAGCGGACGCGCACGTCCGCGCAGCGCATTCCGGTCGGCGACGCGACCGTTGAGGTCGTGGCGACGATGGCGCGCAGCTGCCCGCCCAAGCGGGCACAAGCGACACCAACGGCTGGTCAGCGCCCCCAGGCGCTGAAGCTTTGTCCTCGCCCCAGCGAGGGCAAAGCGGCCCGGCCGCGCCCCCGTCGCTGCGCTCGCGCGCGACCGACCTCGGCGAGCCTGCCCGTCCAGGGCACCCGAAGGGCAAGCCAAGTGACGACGCTAGTCGGCGCTCGGCGCAGGGCCTCGCAGAGGTCGGTCGCGCGCGAGCGAAGACGGGGGCGGGTGAATCAAGGCCAGCTAGGATGTCCAGGACGACGAAGGCATTGAGAGGGCTCAGCCCTGTGTGCAGCAGAGCGTTCAGCGACGTCGCACGCGGTGAATCGGATGCGTAGCAAACGAGAGGGCCTAGCCCTCGATCCCGCCGGCGCTCCCGGCCGGATCGTTCGCTGGCATCGTTCGCTGCGGTCGTTCGGGGCTCTAAGCCGAGGGTCTGAACGATAAGCTGGAACGATGCTTGGGTGGCCGCAGCAATTGACGTGCGAATGCGCGTGAATTGCCGCGCGCCCCGCCGACATGCCCTGGCTGAAGGCATCGCCTTGAGCCAACCATTGGAGGGCATCATGATTTTTTCTCGGTGCTTGGCGGAATGCTGTGCAAGGGGTCGAGTAACGTCGCTCGCTGTGCCATGATGCTTGGCGCAGCGATGCTGCTGTTCATGCGCTGCAAAACGGCCTGTTCGGCGTGCGCGGCCGATCTAGCTACAAGAACGGCAGTTCGCTCGCGCTGTTCACGCTGCTCTTTGACTTGCAAACCTAGCTCGGAAGTGAATTCACCCTTACGAGCGCGGGCGACCAAAACAGATAGATACCGCAATGGGTTTTGAACAACCGTGCGCGCTGTCCGGCCCGAGAACTCGTCGAGCACTTCTTGTGCCAACTGGGCGTCGTTCACTGCGCCAACAATTTTTAAAGCTTCAACTCGCTCAATTGGCTTCAATATAGACGGCAGAATCAACTTGCCTACATCCACCACCACCTGATGTATGTGGGGAGATTCAATCTGGAGATTCTGTTGTGGTTGTTTATGGGTCTTTGAAGATTCGTTGGTGGTTTGGGTGTCAGTAGCGTCGCCCCCGCCGTGACTAAGCTGGCATCCACCGACTTCATTGTTTACACACTGGGGTGACAGCTTGTCACCCCTAGGCATAAGAGTCAGTTGATACAGATTTGAGGTCTGAGACCCGTCCAGCCTGTATCTGGATTGGATCAGGAGCAGGCTTCTCTCTCTATGTAAATTGAGATGTCTCTGGACTGTGCGTGCGCTCTGGCAGGTTTTGACTGCAAGCCTTTCTATTGATGGCCAGCACCTCCCGGCGTCATCAGCAATATCAGCCAAGGCCAGCAACGTAAATTTCTCTGCTGGATCAAGCTTAGGCAAACCCCAGACCCAGTTCATTGCCACAATGCTCATGGCGTGCGCTTCCGACCATCTTCACGATAAAATTCAGCTAGATCAGACTCAATAGTCGGCGGCTGCCCGCCACGCGGCCGGCCTGCTCTTTTCGTGAGCACAGATGAAACAGACATATTGGTCGTGCGTGTTTCTAGCTGCGCCACCACCGTGGCTTTGAGCCAGCGGTACCGCCTTCGCAAAAGCAGTGGCGCGGGGAAGCCGGGGTCTGACCCGTATTGGCGCTGGCGCCAAATGGCCATCCGAATGGCGGCCTCAGTTGTGCGAAAAATTCGCGCCATGTCTGAGATATCTAGGAGTTCCATATCCTGCGTGATAGCTTGTGATTTCATGCAGCCATCATCAGGCACAAGCTGAATGACTAAGGGGGTGCGCAGAAATATGTCCAGATATGTCAAAGCTGCGGTAGAGGATCAGTCCAACCTTCGGCAGCACCAAATTCTTGCTGGACGTAAAGCGGCTCAAGACGTCAATAATCTCATCGCGTATTGCGATGAATCGGACCCAGAATCGGTGATGCAATATCTTGAACAAGCCGAAGCTCAATTCAGCAGGGCAACCAGTACAGGAGCATTTAAGGAAGGCATGGTGTATCTATTTTGGGCGGCAACTGCCGCGCAAAACACTGCCCTCAAGACACAAATTGTCAAACAGCTATTGCCTGAGATGCGTGATGCAGTGTTTCACTTTCGCGATCGCAGCCGGGAATCGAACATTCAGCTATCTGTTGGCCTGTGCTCGCGGTGCTATCGGCTGAGCTCTCAAAGACGCGGGCAACGGTACCTCTGCCAATTGCATCGCGGGGGAGGCGCCAATGCCGAGGCGCAGCGCGCCACCAAGCAATTCCGTAAGTATGGCGCGGCGATTAGAGACGCAGAACGATCGCTACTCCTTCTTTTGTGCGATACCAAGCGCCCGGATACGGATACCATTTGGATACAAACAACAGGAGATAACCGTGAGGTACAGATTCGCCAAATGAAGGTGCGCGCCGAGTTCGCTGAGGGTGAAGAACGTTATTTTTCCCACGCCCTTCGCCATGCCGGTGTGGAAGGTTTAGCAGATGCTGCGCTCAAGCTGGGTTTAGATGGAAATACGAACATCAACGCCATTCATCCGGATGCTCTTCACTTGATCACTCACGACCACTACTGGTCGTTACTGATTTTGACGCGAGCTGAAGCCCTGTTTACGAACGGGCGCGTGCTCGATATTGTGTGAACGAGTTTTGGCACAAAATTGGCACACTGAAGCCTGTAATTGAGAGTAAAAACTGGTGATTTCACGAAATAACAAACTATAACTTTCACAATGAAATCAAGTTATTAATATGTTATTTTGCTTTTCAATCATGAAGTTAGACACGATTGAAAATCCCCGTGTCGGCGGTTCGATTCCGTCCTCGGCCACCAACGAATACAACGACTTACGAGTATTGCAGGTCCCGTCTTTTTTATCATGGCTCCGCTATGGCTCCGGCTGATAGGGGAAGCGCTTCAAGGAGTCGTAGCAATGCCGAAGAAGCCGCCGCTTTAAGGCTTACTCGCCATCAGCGAGCCTGCACGACGCACAAGCGTGGTGCATTCCCCATAAGCCACACATGACGCGACAGCGTGATGTGACCTTCCTATATATACTTAATAAATATAGGGGGAGGGGTCGTAATGTTTAAAGATTTTGATGCGACAAAAAAACAACTCGGTGAACTTGCTGAAGTAATAAACAAGTTTAAGTCAGACGCAGTACAGCTT
>JBOICL010000099.1:0-2614 GCA_050740055.1 Stenotrophobium sp. | reverse complement strand
CCGCTCCTGTTTTGCTGCGCAAAAACTCCGCGTCGCAGGCGGGTGGCGTTCAACTCTTTAATTTTCGGCAAAGCTGGTGAGTACGGAATTCTCTGCCTGGCCCGGATTCGCCGACGCTCATTTTTGCAGGCTTACTTTTTCGCTGAATGCTGAAATGTGGTGAGCGCTTCAGCAATCAGCCGATTAGTGCCGCACTTCCCCCGATAACCGGCGCCCGCCATCAAGCAATTCGCCATTAAGCTTTCCTGCAACGAAACAACGGAGCGGGACCAATGAAAGCACTCGACTGGATGCGGTACATCACCCTGGCTGCGGCGCCTGAATCCGGCAGTGACGCGCCAGTCATTCATGGCGTACTCGACCAGTACGTGAACTGGAAAAAATTTTTTGAGCGCGGCATCCGCGCTATCAATCCCGAAGCGCCTGAAACCCTGATGTCACAGGGCTGGCTGGAGAATTGCCCGCTGGGCCGCTGGCTCAGCGAGGTCAAGCCCGGCGCCCTGAGCAACGACACTTTGCTCAAGGCACTCAAGGACGAATACGAGCAGTTTTATCTGAGTGCGATGAACATCGTTCAGCAGGCTCGGGAAGGGAATCTGCCCGGCGCGCTGCATGACCTGGAGCACGGTAGCCATGTGCGCCATTCGCTGCGTATCACGCGGCTCTTGATCGATCTTGAGATCCGCCAGTCGCGTCCCGATACAACGCTCGCGCCCAGCCAGGCCTGAGACCTAAAACCCAAAGGAGATCTACTCAATAGCTTTCACTCAACTGGTTTACCCAGTGGTTCAGCGGCCCCGCACTTGCAGGGGCAAAATCCGAGAAGACCGCACCCGCGCTCAAGTCCGTGAAGGCGCAAAGCCGCTTCACTTACTCGCCGACGCTGATTCAGTCGCTCGAAGGCGATCATGCCGAACTGCTGCAGATGTACACGCAGGTCGATCAGATGCTGAAACGCGGCGATTACGAGGCCATCGTGCCGGCCCTGGGCACTTTCAAGACCAAGCTCGACGTCCACATCCTCAACGAGAATCTTCGCTTTTACTGCTACCTTGAAGAACACTTGGCCGGCAGCCCTGACGAACTGAATGTGATGAAGGACTTCCGGCGCGAGATGAACGACATCGCACGCGGCGTGGTGAATTTCGTCCGCAAGTACCAGATGGCCGGCGTGACGCTATCCAATCACAAGAATTTCGGGAACGAGTTCCAGCAGGTCGGCGCGCTGCTGGCGCAACGCATCGAACGTGAAGAGCGCGGGCTTTACATCCTGTACACGCCCTAGGCCGGGCGGGTTTTTGTATTTCTGAGTCCGTCCCGCGGTTCCTCAGAGCGGGTGCTTGGCGGGGAGCGGGATACCTTCCGGCGTCCATTCCGGCCCCATGAATATCCAGCCGAGCTTGTTACGCAGACCTTTTGCATGCCAGGCCTCGCGCAGCAGGTGCGCGAGTTCGTGGAAGATGACCTTGAAGATGTTGTGGGTGTGGATGTTGTGCACCAGCCCGTATTTCACAGGCACTTCCGCCAGTTCCGGTTGAAACGTACCGAACAGCCTGTCCCAGATGATCAGGATGCCGGCGTAGTTACGGTCGATATAGATGCCGTTGCTGCCGTGATGCACACGGTGATGCGAGGGCGTGTTCATGAACTTCTCCAGAACGCCCAGCTTCCCTATCGTCTCGGTGTGAATCCAGAACTGGTAGAGCAGGCTGACACCGGCCTGCACCGCGATGGCCAGCGGATGAAAACCGATGAAGGCGAGCGGCAACCAATAAATGAAGCCGTAAACCGGCTCCAGCGCGGATTGGCGGAGCGCGGTCCCAAGGTTGTAATGCTCGCTGGAGTGATGGTTGACGTGCTCGCTCCAGAACAGGCGCACGCGATGCGCGGCGCGGTGGTAGCAGTAGTAGCAGAAGTCGTCGGCGAAAAAGAGCAGCACCCAGGTCCACCACTTCAGCGGCGACAGGTCGAGCAGCCGATGCTGGTAGACCTTGAAGAACAGCCAACCGGAAAATCCCGCGCACAACGCCATCATCATCAGCTTGATCACACCGAGCGCGATGCTGGTCCAGTAGTCGCGCCAGCCGTAACCGCGCAGGTCGGCCAGCCACGGCACACGCCGCAGCGCCCACCATTCGGCACCGATCAGGATCAGGAAATACGGGATGGCGGCGATCAGCATGTAGTGCGCCATCCAGTCCAGGGTTCGCATCTTGTCCTCCAGGATCGCCCCGTACGTTGCGCGGCAACCGTTAGCTGGTTCCGTAATTATGCCCTTACACGGCAGTCTTGATCATCGCCGGACCCGCATGCGCATCGGATTCGCGCGTCCATTCCGGTGGCGCCCACAGGTGCCTGAGGCGCAGCGTCAGCGTTCCCGGCCTCAGCACATCGCGCCACATTCCGGCGAATTCGTGGAAATTGAGCGTCAACACGTTGTAGCTGTGAACCTGCCGCGTGATGCCGTATTCGACCGGCGCCTGCTCCTCGGCGTAGGTGCCGAACCAGCGATCGAACAGGATGATGACGCCACCATAGTTCCTGTCGATGTATTCGGAATTACGGCCATGATGGACACGGTGGTTGGAAGGCGTGTCGAACACGTACTCAAACC
>JBOICL010000098.1:0-2755 GCA_050740055.1 Stenotrophobium sp. | reverse complement strand
CCGGTGATTTTCTGGCCCGATATTTTCGCACCCAGATCGGGCGCAACCGGCCAGCGCAGGCGCGCGTCGCGCACCGTCACGCCAACGATCTTGCGGCCCAGCACGTGTGGTGCTATGCCGCGGCGGACGGTTTCGACTTCGGGCAACTCAGGCATGGATATTCCGCCTTTCCGGCGTAGGATTGGCGTGATGAGGATGCGTGGCGGCCCAGTTTATCGCGCGCTGCTTTGGCGCTGTCGATAGTCGCGCCGGAAAGACGTTATTCCTTCAGCGCGGGTGCCGCAGGCGCTGCGGATTTACCCAAAGTCTCGTCATTCGCGCCGGTCTTCACAGCCGCTGCCGGCACGGGTGCCTGCAACTGCAACATCGTGTCCACCATCTGCTCGGACAGCGTGTAGCGCACGCCTAGGTCGGGCCGCGCGATCACCAGTTCCGGCCTGCGCGAGACGACGACGAACCTGACCGGCGTATGATTCTTGAAGCTGACGGTGATCACGTCACCCTTGCTGCCTTCCTTGGGTTCGGCCGCATTCCACATCGCGGCGGCGCCGGCCCAGGCGTCCACCAGTTTCTGCCGCGCATCGGAGCCGATCTCTGGGCGGTCCGGTGTCAGCACCCAGCTTTTGTCATCCGCGCTGCGCGCGATGGTCTGGCCGGGCAGCGCTATGGACTCGATTTTTTCGCCCGGCGGGATCAGCAGCTTGCTGACGAGGTCCGAGTAGTTGGAGTCAAGCGCCTCGGCGGGTGGATCGGGAATCAAGTCCACCTTGCCGTTGGTGAGCACGTAGCGGTGATAGTTGATCGGCGCGACGCCGCCGAACTCGATCTTCTGGCCGTTGAGCGTGACGCTATAGGCCGGCGGATCGAGACCCAGGTCCTTGAGATTGACCTGCGCCGGTGTGTAACTGGATTTCACCTTGAGCGTGGCGAGATCGGGGAAGGCGTTCATCTCGAAGGAATCGGTGTCCGCCAGCACCGGCGTCAGCAGTTTCCACACGCCGGATTTCTTTTCCAGTTTGATTTCCGGCGCGCCGGGATGGTCGATGACGACGCTGTTCAGCGTGGCCTTGGTGTAAGGAGTCAGAGGCGGCAGGTTTTCCGGCTTCTTGCGGCTGAAGAACACCGCCGCGCCGAGGCCGGCGGCGACGACGACGAGACCGAGGTTGAGCGCGTTGCGGTTCATGTCACTTGCGCCTGCGGATGACCCAGCGCGTGACGCCGCCGCCGATCAGCAGCAGCGGCAGCAGCAGCACGAAGCCGCCGCCGATCGCTATCACCGCCCAGCCGGGCAGATACAGCGAGGTGTCCGGCGCCTTGGGGATGTCGATATTGAGCTGCGCGTCGCGCGAGGCCAGCCACTGGATCAGGTTGATGCCGAGCTGCTGGTTGCCAAGCTGGCCGAGGAAACCGTTGGACAGGAAGTCCGAGTCGCCGATCAGCGCGACGCGCTGCGGCTTGGGTTTGGCGGCGGCGTCCTTCGGGTCTTTGTATTCGCGCGTCAGCGTCATGCCGATGTTGAGCGGGCCGGCGATGTCGCCCGGCTTCTTGCCGGTCACGCCCTTGGAGATGTCGCCGGTCGCGAGCCACGACATCTCATTGGTCTTGAGCAGCGGCTGCGCCTGCCAGCCGGACTTGGAAGTCTTGTCCGCCACCAGCGAGCGCACCAACGGGAACAGCGTGACCTGGTCCAGGCCCTGCGTCACCGGATTCGGCGGGTAATCGGTTGCGGCGTAGAAGCCGGGATTGCCGGTGCCGATGAGCTGGTAGTCCGGGAAAATCGCGTAGCCGTTTTGCCAGGCGACGCCAAGATCATTGGCCAGCGCATCGGCGCCAGTGGGGTAATCCGGGTCGGCCAGCCACAGCAGGTTGCCGCCGTTATCGACGTAGTCCTGGATCATCTTGACCTCGCCCGGCAGCAGGCGGCTGGACGGACTGGCCAGCACCAGCACCGAGGTGTTGTCGGGAATCCTCGGCGACTTCACCAGATTCAGCGCCTGCACCTTGAGGCCCTTGTCGCGCAGCGCGCCGGCAAACTTGGTCAGCGCGGTCTGGTCGGTGTCGCTGGAGATGGAGCGCTCGCCCTCGCCTTCGAGGAACACCACCCACTGCTCGCCGGAATAGGCCAGCCGCTGCAGGGCGCCGGTGATGACCGGCTCGGTGGTTGCGCTGAGCGTTTCATGACGGCCCTGGTATTCGACCACGACTTCGCCGGGCGCGGTGACGTTGAGGTCACGCGCCTGCTTGGGCTGCGCGCTCGGATCGACGAATTCCAGCGTGATGTTTTTTTTGTCGCGCTTGTAGCGCTCGATGTCGAATTGCAGGCCGTTGCGGATGTCGGCGTCGCCGGAGGGGATGAAGGCGATGAACTTGACCGGGTCCGGCATGGACTTCAGCAGCTTCATGCTAGCTGCGGAAATCGAGTTGCGGTGGCCGGCGGTCCAGTCCACTTCCGTCTTGTAGCGCGTGGACAGCCAGCCCAGCATGATCAGCACGGCGATGAATAGTCCGCCGCTGAGGAGTTGTTGAATCAGGGTTTGTTTCTTGGTCATGGCTCAGTTCCGTTCCATGTCGAGGCGTTGCACCGTGAGCCACAGGAACAGGCCGGTGAACAGCAGGTAGTAGATCGCGTCGGCGCTGCTGAAAATGCCGCGGCGCAGGCCCTCGAAGTGGCCGATCAGCGAGATGTAGCTGAAGAAAGCGGTGAACGGGATGCTGTCGTTGTAGGCCAGCATGTTGATCAGCCACACCACCAGCA
>JBOICL010000097.1:0-1440 GCA_050740055.1 Stenotrophobium sp. | reverse complement strand
CAGTATTTCTATCCTCTGTTCCGGTAAAAACGCGCCGAGTCGGTATTGTCAGGTCTGCCAGCGCCAGCGCCTGAGGAGTAAGGGCAGATTGCTTATCTTCGCAAGCAAATACGGACACTGCCGGATTTTTGCAGCCTTGATCTGTTCGCAGGCGGCGAAATGATTGTGCAACCGTTCGGCCTTGATCGCGGAACCCGAATCCAGCCCAGAGAGATTGATTTGCTGTAACAATCGTGCAGCAAACCCGCCCTCATCAATTCAGCGCTACTGATATCCCGCAAGCACGTGCTAGGGTTTGGCATGGAATCCGTCGGGATCATCGAGAGTGAATAATGAGTCTTGAGAACAAGGTCGTGATGATTACCGGCGCAGCCGGCAATCTAGGGCAGGCGGTCGCCACGGCATTCGCCGCCGCAAGAACGAAGCTGGCGCTGGTGGACATCAGCGATGCGATTTTGCACACGGCGTACCCGCAAGCGGGTGCCGGCCATTTTCTGGCTGCCGCCGACCTGATGAACTCGGCTTCGACGGCAGACGCAGTCAGCAGCATCGTCAGCCACTACGGCCGACTGGATGCCGTGTGCAATATCGCCGGCGGTTTTCGCATGGGGCCGGCGGTACACGAAACCCCGGCGGAGCTCTGGCGGCTGATGCTGGATCTCAATGCCGGCACACTGCTCAACGTAGCGCATGCGGTGGTTCCACACCTGCTCGCGGGTGGTGCAGGCAAAATCGTCAATATCGGTGCCGGCGCTGGTCAGCACGGCCAAGCGCAGATGGGGGCCTACAGCGCATCGAAGAGCGCGGTGATCCGCCTGACTGAAGCGATGGCCGGCGAATTGCGTGACAGGAACATCAACGTCAACTGCATCTTGCCCAGCATTATCGACACGCCCCAGAACCGCACAGCGATGCCGAATGCGGATGCCAGCCGCTGGGTCGCGCCCGCTGATCTCGCCGCGGTGATCCTGTTCCTGTGCTCGGATGCGGCGCGCGCTATCCACGGCGCGGCGATTCCCGTCTCCGGCCTGTCCTGAAAGCCTTACACGACGCACACCATGTCCAATCTGCACCTGCTGTCGTCGGAGGAATTGCTTGAACTGGTGCAGTCAGGCCAGTTACACACGAACTACTCGCCGTTGTCGGAACAGCCGGCGCTATTACTCGATGCCGGCGACGAAACCATGCCGCCGGCAGCACAGCACCAGATCGCACAATGGCTGCGGCAGTTGCCTTGTCCGGTTCTGGGCATCATTCATGCTGCAAGTGACACGCCACTATCGTCGGCCTGCGACGTCCTGCTTGAAAACGCCGCGTCTGCCGAATCCCTGCTGACCAACATCCGACAGGCGCCCATTGCAGCAACCGTGCTGGTGCAGCTTCTGCGTACAACGGAAAACCTGCCGGTATCCGATGCGCTGACCATGGAGTCTCTGGCCT
>JBOICL010000096.1:0-2530 GCA_050740055.1 Stenotrophobium sp. | reverse complement strand
TGCATCAAATGCTCAGCGCGAACTGCGTTAAAGTTCAATACCGGCGCTATGCGCCGCCCGTCTCCGAACGGCGCTACGAGCGCGCGTTCAGCAGCAGTAATTACGACGACGAATGAACCATGAATCTCAACCATCTCGATTTTGAACAACCCATCGCCGAGCTTCAGCAGAAGATTGAGGAGCTGCGCTTCGCCACCTCCGGCAGCGGCGTCAACCTCACCGAGGAAATCGCCCAGCTCGAACGCAAGAGCCGCGAACTGACCGAGCAGATTTTCGCCAATCTCACGCCCTGGCAGGTGGCGCAACTCGCGCGCCATCCGCAGCGGCCCTACGCGCTGGACTACATCAAGGCGCTGTTCACCGAGTGGGAAGAACTGCACGGCGACCGCCACTACACCGACGACGCCGCCATCGTCTGCGGCATGGCGCGGCTGGATGGCCGCGCCTGCGTGGTCATCGGCCAGCAGAAAGGCCGCGACGCCAAGGAGCGCGTGCACCGCAATTTCGGCATGCCCAAGCCGGAGGGCTACCGCAAGGCGCTGCGCGTAATGAAGCTGGCGGAGAAATTCAATCTGCCGATCATCACTTTCATCGACACGCCCGGCGCCTATCCAGGCATCGGCGCGGAGGAGCGCAACCAGTCCGAGGCCATCGCGCGCAATCTCATCGAACTGTCGAATCTGCGCACGCCGGTACTGGCCACCGTCACGGGCGAGGGTGGCTCCGGCGGCGCGCTGGCGATTGGCGTCGCCGACCACGTGATGATGCTCCAGCACAGCATCTACTCGGTGATCTCGCCGGAGGGCTGCGCCTCGATCCTGTTCAAGGACGCCGGCCGCGCCTCCGAGGCCGCCGAGGCAATGAAGATCACCGCGAAAGACCTGTTCGATTTCAAGCTCATCGACGAGATCGTGCCGGAACCGCTGGGCGGCGCGCACCGCGACGCCGCAGCGATGATGAACACGCTCAAGCAGAAACTGGTGTCCAACCTCGAACGCCTGCGCCACACGCCGATGACGCAACTGCTGGCGACGCGCTACCAGCGGCTGATGTCCTACGGCAGCTTTGAGACGCTGCAATAAGACGGATGGTTGTCAGCTCTCGCGCACTCAAGGGCATGCTTGTGTATAGTATCTTATATTGATACTATCACTCCATGAGGCGCAAGCACGCCAAAACCCTGGCCGCCATCTTCGTTCATCCGGCTTCGGCCAACATCCAGTGGCGCGACATCGAGGCGCTGTTCAAGGCTCTGGGTGCAGTGATTGAGGAGCGGGAAGGATCCCGTGTCGCGGTCATCCTGTTCGACGAAGTGCAGGTCTATCACCGGCCGCACCCGGAGCCGGTTACAGACAAGGGCGCTGTGGCGAGCGTGCGCAAATGGCTGGAATCTCACGGAGTCATCCCATGAACACCATGAACATCGAGGGTCACACTGCCATCATCAGCTTCGATCCTGACCTGGGCCGATTCCGCGGCGAATTCACGGGCCTCAACGGCGGCGCGGATTTCTACGCGGATAGTGTGCAAACCTTGCGCAAGGAAGGGGCGCGCTCGTTCAGGACATTCCTTGAGGTTTGCAAGGAGCGGGGTATCGAACCTTACAAGAACTTTTCGGGAAAATTCGTCGTGCGTGTGCCCGCTACCCTGCATGAGCGTGTCACCGAGGCTGCTGCCGCTGCCGGGGTGAGCCTCAACCAGTGGGTGCAGCAGGCTTTGGAGCACGAAGCCCACATATAACTGCTCGCAGAGCATTCCTTGAAGCAGGGCAGCATCACCCGCTCAAGATACTGGCAGGCAATCTACTGTGCTAATTTAGATTTAATATAGTTAAATAATCAATATAATAAAACAGTTCTGAAATCCGGTAGTGTCTCAGTTTGAAATTGTAGCGGCTTGACGCGGCTTGTAGGTGCCGCGCTTCTTGGCTGGCGCATCCGACACCAGCGCGGCGATTTCCTCGAAGCTCCAAACATGTTTTGCTACGCCCGCTTCCATTGCAGGCGTCACGCGCAACGATTTGTGAACGCGATTGCGCCTAGTGGACGAACAAGCTGCGCCGAGTGGACAAAAACCTGGTTCAAGGGTGGACCGCCTTTTGAACCTAAAATCACTTAAGTCTTTGTTTTTACAGAAAGGGGGGCGGACCACTTCCGGCCTGTAAAGACAAGTTTTCAGGGAACAAAAATCTCCGGGTATAAAGCGGAATTGCTAGCCGACATCTGCGAAGTAATGGTCGATGCCAAGTCTGGAGGAGTCCTAAACAACGAACGACAAGAGATCATTGCGGCTCAATGCACGATCTTGCTTAAGGGCTTTGTCAGAGTTGGTATAACTGGGTTGGTTGACGAGGCTACAGGTTATGAAAAAGTTAAAGAAAAACATGCGTTGCAGGCGATACTGGACGCTTATCTACGCAAAGAGTTGGCTGCCTGGGCAAAGCGGTTCCCCGATGAATTTTACGAACACATCTATAGATTGCGCGGATGGACTTGGAGGGGACGCGGCACCAATCCGCCACAGGTTGTAG
>JBOICL010000095.1:0-1521 GCA_050740055.1 Stenotrophobium sp. | reverse complement strand
GGTGCGATCTATGCCCGCACGCAATTCGTCGATGCGGCCAGCATTGATATCAAAGCCGAACACGGGAAAGTGCTTACCGAATTCCACAGCAAGCGGCAAGCCCACGTAACCCAGGCCGATGATAGCGATTGATGATTTATTCAGTTGCATGTTAATAGCGTGCAGCAGCTACAGAAAAGCGATTTTATTTGACGGCGTTCTCGCTAGCGGAGTCAGGCACCGCGTCCTGCGTGTGGAGAACTGCTGGGTTTGCGTCCGCCCGGAGCTTCAGTTTTGAGCGCACGACCATAAAACGAGGCGCGCGAAAACTGATGAGCTTGCGGTAAAGCAACAGGTAGCTGAGAACGAACAGCAGTGTGAACAACATAAGAACGCCGGTATTTTTGTAGAACAATACCGCCGGCACCGCACACATCGTCGCCAGCGCCCATAGATACATCGAAGTGAAGGAGTTTCGCATCAGCCGGTGATGCGGATCTCGTGAACTGCCGTAACGCTTCATCAAGCGACGGTAAATCAGCTGGTGCAGATGCCGCGCGTCCGGCTGGCCCATGCGCGAGAATCCACGCGCACTGCGGCGATACATGGAGAACAGGGTCTCCCACACCGGATAGATCATCAGCAGGAGCGGACACCAAGGTGATACCTGCGGATGGTGGGTGACGAGCAGCATCGAAAGTTCTGCAACGAGAAAACCCAGCATGTAGGCACCGGCATCGCCCATGAAGATACGTCCGAATGGAAAATTCCAGACCAGGAATCCGGCCACTGCGGCGACGGACAACAGAGAAACACGCAGGATAAAGGCATCGCCGACTGAATCTGCAATCAGTGCCAGCGAGATCAGCACCACCACAATAAAGAACCCACTAAGGCCGTTGTAGCCATCGATGATATTGACCGCATGAGCCACGCCCGCAGCGGCAACCAACGTAAGCGCCAGCGCGAAAACCGGAAAGGCAGCCAACAAGGGATCAACAAACGGCAGATCGAGATGGTGAAGTCCGGCGCCCAACAACCACCACCCCAAGCCCGCCGAAACCATGGCCATCAGCAGCCTCGATAATACGCCGGCCTTGCGTGTGACATCTTCGATCAGGCCAATGCCGAAGGCAGGCAGCATGCAGACAATCAACTCAACCTTAAGCGTCAGATGCTGATTGGTTAACCATGCCGCCAGCAGCAGGCTGGAGAAAATCGCGGTAAAAATTGGAACGCCGCCGAGACGTGGCACCCAATGACTATGGAATTTCTGCACGCCTGAAGATTCGTCAACACCGTACTTGAAGCGACGCGCAACGCGGATCGTCAGCGCTCCGGTCCACAAGCTGGTTAGGGCAGAAAAAATTACCAAGCACCACGTCATGTCGGCCACATGCTCCAAAATCTTGTTATACAGACTTATACATCAATTGACTCAATAAGTTGTCGTTCGGCCCCCGGAAAATTCAGAGTTCAGGACGACGATCGCTACTTATTGATCCAGCACTGTGAAGTTTTTAGTTTCCGTTCGGGCTGAGC
>JBOICL010000094.1:0-2781 GCA_050740055.1 Stenotrophobium sp. | reverse complement strand
CCATAACACGCCAGCGAAGGGTTGCCTGCCAGAACCTGCCAGCCTGGAACGGTCGTGACGGCCTTCCAGTCGCTCGTGCATAGGCCAGTTTCGCCGTCGCCGTTGACGATGAGATTGCCGCTGCTGGCGGCATGTGCCTGACCGCCGGCAAACAAAGCGGCGGTAGTCGCGGTGGCAGCCACGGCCCTGGCAATCTTGCCTGGCGCCCATAGGGACGCGAGTCGACGTTGATCCTTTGCCTTGTTCATCACCTTCTCCGTTGACCTGATCTGCCCGGTCGGCGCAATGCGGCGCGGATCGCCGCTGTGGTCGAGGATGCTAGGGGCAATGCCATTAAGTTAAGCAAAATATCATTGTAAAACATAATGTTATGGTAAAATTTGTCATCTAAAAGCTTGCTCTTGGAGTTGACCTATGAAAGAGCAATGCCTATGCCACTTTTTCGGCCCTTGGCGCTTACCTGCGTTCTGATTCATTCGCCGAAAGTGCGCGCCGGACACAAACCGCGTTTACCCGCCAGAGAAAGCTGCCGCTGGTTGAGTTGGTATCGTTCCTGCTCAATCTGCCACGAGCCGGCTTGCAAACGGAACTGGATGCCTTCTTTGATCACGCGAGCCATCGCGACGACGCGCCCAGCAAGAGCGCACTGTGCCAAGCGCGGCGCGACTTGAGGCCGGAGGCCATGCGTGAACTGCTGCGTCAAAGCGCTAGGGAATTGACCGCGCATAGCGAGGTGCCACTTTGGCACGGTCGGCGCGTCCTAGCGCTGGACTCGACCGTCTTGCGCGTGCCCAATGTCGCCGAATGTGCGGACCACTTCGGCGGCATGACTAGCGCATGCGGCAAGTTTCGACCGCTGGCGCGATCTTCCGCACTCTTGGACGTGGCACGTGACTGCGTGGTTGATGCCGTGATTGGTACTTACGCCGATGATGATCGTTCGCTGGCCAAGCAGCATCTGGCTGTGCTTGAGTCCGGCGACTTGCTGCTGATGGATCGTGGTTACCCATCGCGGGAATGGTTGCAGCAGTTAGCGGACAAAGGCGTCAGCTACTGCGCCCGCATCTCCCATCAACGTTGGGCGAGCGTGAAGAGCTTTGTGCGTGGCAACAGTGATGACGCCCTGGTCGACCTGGGTACCGCCTCGCAGCCCTTGGCGGCACGTTTGCTGCGGCATGTGCTGCCAAACGGCACCATGTTGATTTTGGCCACGAACGTGCTTGATCCACAGTTACAACCACGGCAGTTTGCCGATCTGTACCACCAGCGTTGGCGCATCGAAGAGGTGTTTAAGCTGCTCAAGGCGCGCCTGCAGGTAGAAAACTGGTCAGGCTACCTGCCGCACACCGTCATACAGGACTTCTACGCCTCGCTGACGCGCACCAACTGTGCTGCGACCCTTGCATTGGACGCACGGCCGGACCTGGTCAACATGGGCGCACCAGTGATCGAGAAGGGCTGGCAGATCAAGCTGAATCGTACGTTCGCGCTCAAGAGCCTGCGCCATCAATTGCCGAAACTGTTGTTGGCGCTGGACTGTACCGCCATCGTCGACAAGTTGGTTGCGCGCTTACGCTCACCAACAGCCGTGGAACGCACCCGCCCAGACCGAAGCAACCCGAGGGGAAAAAAGGATAAGGTTCGGCTCGCTGGCTTTCATGCGTCATACAAAGCAGCTTAACTTAATGGCATTGGACCTACAGGGTACAGCGGACGGATTCAAATCTGAATTGCAATCGTGGGCCGGATCGGCATGCGGCGCACACCCGAAAAAGAGAGAGTGGCGGTGACCGGTGCCGACATTACTTGTAGAACCGCGCCTGCCCGGCTGGCCGTGTCTTGAAGCGTTTGTGCAGCCAGAAATACTGTTCCGGCGTGGCGAGGATGCGGCTTTCGAGCTCCGCGTTCATGCGCCGTGCTGCGGCTTCGAGGTTCTCGAGCGGGAAGTCCGCCAGCGGCGCTTCGATGCGCAGCACATAGCCGTTTGGCTCGCGATGCACGAAGCACGGTACGATGGCGGCGCGTGCAGCCCGCGCCATGCGCGGCAGGCCCGTGATGGTGGCCGTGGGTACGCCGAAGAATGGCACGAATACGCTGTCGCGCTCACCCAGGTCCTGGTCGGGCAGGTAATACAGACGCAGACCTTCCTTCAGTGCACGCAGCACGGGACGCAAACCGTCCTGGCGAGAGATTACGCGCCCACCGAAGCGTACTCGCTTGGCCGAAATCAGCGCGTCGATGCCTCGATGTTTCTGGCGCGTAAAGATATCGACGATGGGTACTTCCGTAGCCAGGCGCATGCCTGCGATCTCCAAGCCGACGAAGTGGCCGGCGAATAAAATCACCGGCTTTCCGTCCAGCGCACGGAGATGCTCCATGCCTTCGATGCGCACCAGCCGCCTGAGCTGATCGGCAGAGGCATACCAGCAGTAGCCATATTCGAGCAGAAAACGCGCCATCATGCGGAAATTGGCACGCAGGATGCGCCGGCGCTCGGTCTCGTCCATGTCGGGAAAGCACAGACGCAGGTTCATTGCGCCCACCCGCCGGCGTTCGCGGGCGACAAAGTAGATCAGGCTGCCCAACACATCGCCCATGAGTGCGATCACGCTCAGCGGCAACCAGTGCAACAGCCACAGCAGCGCGCCCACAATCCGCACCGTCATGCGGTGGCCTCCCCAGGTAGCGGGGCACCGGCCGGATGCTTGTAGCGGTTGTAACTCCACAGATACTGTGCCGGGGCCTGCGCGACCAACGTCTCGATGTTGCGATTGAGCGTCA
>JBOICL010000093.1:0-1013 GCA_050740055.1 Stenotrophobium sp. | reverse complement strand
CTCGCGGTGGTGATGGCACCGGAGCCGTCGGTCATCACCTGATGCGCACTGTCGGTCTGGCTGAAACTGGCGCCGGATATGATGGTGTCGGAGTGCGTGTAGAACAGCCGCTCGCTGACACCTGGTAACACATCGAAAGATGTTGTGTTTGGTGCCGTGAAAGTGGCCGAATCAATCGTCACCGCGCCGCTGCCGTCCTTGAGCATGCTTTCCAGCGTCGCTTTTGAACTGCCGGTGTCGGTGAATACCAGCCGGGTGGGGCTGAGGCCGGGGATGGCCAGCGATTCGCCAGTGCCCAGCGTACGGGTGAGCAGCACGCTCGGCGTGGTGCTGCTGTGGGCGACCTTGTTGAGGGTGCCGCCGTCGGCGTAGTAGTAGGCGCTGGCGTCGGCGCTGCCAAAGCCACCGCTCTGACTGGCCAGATCCTGGATCTTCGGCGCCGAGTTGCTGGCCGGACTGTAGCGGTACAGCGCGCGGTTGGATGCACCGCTGGCTTGCGCGGTGAAGTAGTCGAGTTCGCCGATGCCGGAGATGAAAGCACTACCGACGGGGTCGTCGACGAAGCTGCCGCTGGTGAGGGTCAGCAGATCGACCGGGTTAGCCAGAGTCGTGTCTTCGCTGCGCAGGGTGACGGTGGCCCCACTCGTCTCCTTCACCAGGAAGCCGGTGAGGGTGCCGGCACTGCCGATGATTCTGCCCTCGATCGCGCGGCCGTTCTGCGCGATGCCGGCGTCGGCGGTGCCGGCGCTGACCTTGACCAGACTCAGGGTATCGCCCGGCACGGTGTTTTGAGCGCACTGCGACTGGGCGTTCAGCGATTGCACCACCAGATAGGTGTCACCGAGCGTGCCGTCGTCGAACTCGTTGACCAGCGCGCAGACGCTGCTCAGGCTGCTGAACTGTTGCGGAGTATGTGAGTCGCCGCTGGCTAGGCTGATCTTGTAGAGCTTGCCGTTTTTGGCATAGACCACCAAAGCGTGCTGCAGGTTGGTCTGCGCGCCGGTGCCGGCGTC
>JBOICL010000092.1:0-11263 GCA_050740055.1 Stenotrophobium sp. | reverse complement strand
CCCTTAATTATCTTGGACGAATTTGATCGGATTCAGAACAAAAAAGTCACGACCCTAGTTGCCGATACGATTAAAGCCCTATCTGATTACTCGGTAAATGTGACCGTTGTAATTGCTGGTGTCGCAGAAAATGTCGGTCAATTGGTGAGCGAGCATGAATCTGTCGTTCGCTCACTAATTCAAGTGAGAATGCCGCGAATGTCGCAAGACGAATTAGGCGACGTGATCTTGCGTCGATACAAGAAATGCGGCATCTCTGTTGAAGAAGAAGCTCTTTGGAAAATGACTTTTCTCGCACGCGGCCTTCCATACTATGCTCAACTTCTTGGTATGCACTCCGCGCGCTGTAGCATCTTGGAAAAGACCACGAAAGTTAATGCCAAGATGGTTGATGAAGGAATGAAAAAAGCAGTAGCGGAACTAGACCAAACGGTTAAGGAAACTTATTTGACAGCCACACGAAGCCAGCGAGGTAGTGACACGCTTTATGCTCCCGTATTATTGGCCTGCGCACTGGCTAAGTGCGACGAGCTAGGACAGTTCCAGCAGGCTGCGGTGACAGAGCCTTTAAACAGAATCGTCCCAGGCAAGAATTACAAGCCACCGACCTTCGCATTTCACATGAATGAATTCTGCGAAGCTCAAAGAAAGGGAATCCTGCACAGAGATGGTGAGGCAAGAAATTATCGGTATCGATTCACCGATCCACTAATGCAGCCGTTTGTGATTCTCAAAGGGCTGGCTGATGGCTTAATCGATGATGTCACCGCAGAGGTTTACGCTAATCGTCGGCAGTTACAGCTTTCCACCGAGTGGTAGCAGCTTTAACGGCTATCTCCTTTCTACGAATTGCAGAAAGTTTCTTTGCCCTAGCGACGCCACCCTTCAATCCACCCCTGCGGCCCAGCGATACCGCCGCAGGGTCTTTGCCGTCATCGGCCTTGACCGGCTCAGTCGTTTCCCCCGTTGCGAGGTCAACGATAAACTTGGCGAGCTGATTGGTGTCGCGTGGGCGCTTGGGAGTTTTCATGGGCGCGAGTGTCGCGCCAGCAACATGAGCGGTCAAGCATTACAGAATTCAAACTGAGACACTACCCGCTATCCTTAGCGTTATATATTATTAACTATATTTATCATATATCAATGTAATATCAATATTTTCAAAGGCAGAACGCAAGAGCGGGTGACTGCACAACTGCCGAATAGCCCCTGCGCCGTGCTATAAAGCGCGTCCTTTTTTAAGCAAGCTGCAACTTCATCATGAACGCTGTCCAGAAATCCGCTGCCCATCCCCTCGCCGGCCAAACCCTGAGCGGCGCGGAGATGGTCGTCCAGGTGCTCGCGGATGAAGGCGTGACGGCGATTTTCGGCTACAGCGGCGGCGCCATCCTGCCGACCTACGACGCGGTGTTCCGCTACAACGCCGCGCATCGCCTGGCCGACGGCAGCGAGCAGATACCGCTGATCGTGCCCGCCAACGAGCAGGCTGCGGGTTTCATGGCCGCCGGTTACGCGCGCGCGTCCGGCAAGGTCGGCGTGGCGCTGGTCACCTCAGGGCCGGGCGCCACCAACACCGTGACGCCGGTGCGCGACTGCATGGCGGACTCGATTCCTGTCGTCGTCATCTGCGGCCAGGTGCCGACTGCTGCCATCGGCTCCGACGGTTTCCAGGAAGCGCCAATCAGCAACATCATGTCGGCCTGCGCCAAGCACGTGTTCCTGGTCACCGACGCGAAAAAACTCGAAGCCACGCTGCGCACCGCCTTCGAGATCGCCCGCAGCGGCCGCCCCGGCCCGGTGGTAGTGGACATACCCAAGGACGTGCAGAACTGGAAAGGCGTGTTCCAGGGCGAAGGCGTACTGCCGGTGCCCGGCTACCGCGCGCGTCTCAAGGCGCTGGCGGACAACCGGCTGGACGATGCAGCCTGCGCCAAGTTCCACGAAATGCTGGCGCAGTCCAAGCGCCCGCTGATCTACGCCGGCGGCGGTGTCATCAATGGCGACGCGGCGGGCGCCCTGCGCGAATTCGCGCACGCCTTCGGCATTCCGGCGGTCACCACCCTGATGGGTATCGGCGCTTACGACACCACCGAACCGCTGTCGCTGCAGATGCTCGGCATGCACGGCACCGCCTACGCGAATTACGCCACCGACGACTGCGATTTCCTAATCGCCGTCGGCGCACGCTTCGACGACCGCGTGGCCGGCGTGCCCGCAAAGTTCGCGCCCGGCGCCAAGTGGATCGCGCACCTGGATGTGGACCAGGCCGAGATCAACAAGGTCAAGCGCGTGCACTGGCATCACGTCGGCGAAATGGGCCAGGCGCTGACCGCGCTGCGCAAGCATGCCCAAAGCAAGCAATTCAAGCCGGATTACAGCGTCTGGCACCGCCACATCGCGGCGCTGAAGAAAACCCATGCGATGAACTTCGACCGCGCCAGCGAAATGATCCAGCCGCACGCGGTGATCGAGGAGATCAACAAGCTTACGAAGGGCGAAGCCATCGTCGCCACCGGCGTCGGCCAGCACCAGATGTGGGCCGCACAGTATTTCGATTTCAAGCACCCACGTTTGTGGCTCACCTCCGGCTCGATGGGCACGATGGGCTTCGGCCTGCCAGCCGCCATCGGCGCGGCCTTCGCCAGCCCCGGCAAGACGGTGATCGACATCGACGGCGACGCCAGCATCCGCATGAACCTGGGCGAACTCGAAACCGTCACCACCTACAGCCTGCCGGTCAAGATCGTCGTGCTCAACAACAACGGCGATGGCATGGTCAAGCAGTGGCAGCGGCTGTTCTTCGAGAGCCGTTACGCTGGCTCCGACAAATCCCTGCACCGCAAGGATTTCATTAAGGCCGCGCAGGCGGACGGCTACGAGTTCGCCGCGCGCGTGGAGAAGAAGGCTGACCTCGCGCGCGTGGTGAGGGAATTCATCGCGTTCAAGGGACCGGCCTTCCTTGAAGTCGTGATCGATCCTATGGCCTCGGTCTACCCGATGGTCGGGCCGGGCATGTCCTACGAGCAGATGATCACGGGCGACTGGATTCCCTCGAGGACAGCACCCGCACCGGACAAGACCGACAAGGCCGACCTTTTTTAACTTAACTTGGAATCGATATGACCCAACTCACCAGTGAAATCAAAGACGGCATCCTGACCCTGCGCTTCAACCGCCCGGAAAAGAAAAACGCCCTGACCAGCGCGATGTACCAGGCTGGCGCAGACGCCCTCAACGCGGCCGCGGGCGACGCATCGGTCCGCGTGGTGCTGATCGCAGGGACGCAAGGCTCATTCAGCGCGGGCAACGACCTGCAGGACTTCATGCAGAACCCGCCGAAGCTGGGCGAAGATAATCATCCGGTCGCGCGCTTCATGCGCGCCGTCGCCGGCGTTCCCAAGCCACTGATCGCTGCGGTCAACGGCCATGCCGTCGGCATCGGCACCACGCTGCTGCTGCACTGTGACCTGGCCTACGCCGGTGAAAGCGCGCGTTTCCAGCTACCCTTCGTCAACATCGGCATCTGCGCCGAACTGGCCTCCACTTACCTGCTGCCGCGTGCCGTGGGTTACGTCCGCGCAGCCGAACTAATCCTGCTAGGCGAAGCCTTCGACGCGCACAAGGCGCTGGCCTATGGCCTGATCAACGAAGTCCTGCCCGACGCAGACTGCGAAGCACGCGCGCTCAACCGCGCGCAGCGTCTTGCACAGCAGCCGCCACAGGCTCTCCGCACTAACAAGGCCCTGCTGCGGCGCTGGTGCCAGGACACGGTGATGGAGGCGATCAAGATCGAGGCTGAACATTTCATTCCGATGCTGAACGGCGCCGAGGCACGCGAAGCGATCGGCGCCGTGCTGCAGAAACGCAAGCCGGACTTCTCCAAGTTCAGCTAGGTTTCACGTAGCTATAGAAGCCGCCTGCGGGCGGCTTTTTTGTGTGTTCTTTGCGATCCTCATGAAAATTGACGCATACGTCATTTTTATGCAGTATCCATAAAGAGCACATCCTGTATCTGGGCGCGCCAGTCCGATCGCTATGCGGAACGATGACATGAACCAAACTCCTTCCAGCCTCGCACCCACCGTTGCCATTATCGGCAGTGGTTTTGCTGGACTCGCCATGGCCTACCACCTCAAGCAGCTGGGCATGGAGTCGTTCACGATATTCGAGAAAGCGGACGCCATCGGCGGCGTCTGGCGCGAGAACAGTTACCCCGGCGCGGCCTGCGATGTTCCCTCGCATCTGTATTCATACTCCTTCGAGCCGCACTACCCCTGGTCTTGCCGCTATGGACATCGGGACGAAATCCTTGACTACCAGCGCCACGTTGCGCGCAAGCACGATCTCGAACGCCATATCCGGTTTGGCCGCGAAGTCGCCAGCGCCCGCTTCGACGATGCGCGCGGCGTCTGGGTGCTGCGCTTCACCGATGGCGCCGTCCACGAAGCCCAGGTGTTGATCTCGGCCGTTGGCCAGCTGCACCGGCCGCAGATTCCGGACATCAAGGGCCGCGAGAGCTTCAAGGGCCCCGCCTTCCACTCCGCCCGCTGGGACCACAGCTACGACTTCAACGGCAAGAGGGTCGCGGTGATCGGCACCGGCGCCAGCGCCGTGCAGTTCGTGCCGGTGATTGCCGAGCAGGTGCAGCAACTGTTTGTCTTTCAGCGCTCGCCGGGCTGGTGCATCCCCAAGTTCGACAAACCATTCAGAACCTGGCAGCGCAAGCTGCTTGACACTCTCCCCGTCGTTCACGACATGGATCGCTGGCGCATTTTCTGGATGATCGAGTTCCTGGCCACCGCCATGGTCAAAAACTCGCTGGTGAGCAGGCTCGCGGAGTCGATACTCCGGCTGGGCTCCAAAATCCTGATGCGGCTGCAGGTGAAGGACCCGGAACTGCGCAGGAAACTCACTCCCGATTTTCCCATCGGTTGCAAACGCACGCTGCTCTCCAACGACTGGCTCAAAAGCCTCGCGCGGCCCAATGTCGAAGTGGTGACCGAAGCGGTTTCCGAAATCACCGCCAGCGGCGTCAGGACCAGCGATAGCCGCCTGCGCAAGGTGGACGCGATCGTTTACGGCACCGGCTTTTCAGCTTCGCAATTCCTCGCGCCCATGGACATCCGTGGGCTGGGCGGCATGTCACTGTCGGAGCTGTGGGGCAAGGGTGCGCAGGCGTATCTTGGCGTCAACGTCACCGGCTTCCCCAATTTTTTCATGCTCTACGGCCCCAACACCAATCTCGGCGCCGGCTCGATCATCTACATGCTGGAGCAGCAGGGCCACTACATCGCGCAATGCGTCAGCGAACTGAGAGACCGCCGCCTGCGTTATCTCGACGTGAGGCCTGAGATTCAGCACGCATACAACGAGGAACTGCACCGGCGCAGCAAGACCACCACCTACGAATCCGGCTGCCATAGCTGGTATATCAGCGCCGACGGCCGCAACACCAACAACTGGGTGGGCCTGATGACCGAGTATGGGCAGCGCCTGCGCAAGCCAAACCCGCAGGATTACAGCCTGGTGCCGGATGACGGCAAGGCCTGCGCCTGAAAAGATTTTTCTCCAAACTGAAGACCTCGCCGGACGGGATGAAAGCCCCCGCCGGAAAACGCGAGCAGAACAAGCTGGCCAACCGCGAGGCGATACTGGACGCCGCAAGGGCCTGTTTTCTCGACCAGGGCTACGACGCCATCACCATCCGCGACATCATCCGCAACAGCGGGTTGGCGGCGGGCACGTTCTACAACTATTTTCCGGACAAGGAATCGGTGTTCCGGGCGCTGGTCGAATCGCGCCTGGGCATTGTGCAGGAGCGCATCCACGCCGCCAGACAGCATGCGGCCTCCATCGAGAGTTTCTTTCACGAATCCTATCTTGCCGCCTTCCAGGAGGTGCGCGCGGATCCGGACTTCTTCGAGCTGATGTTCCGCAATGAGCGAGTCGTGCGCTCCTTCTACCAGGACAACTTCTTCGGCCTGCTGTTGCGTTCGCTGAAAGATGACTTGCATGCCGCCATCGCCCGCGGCATATTGCCGGAAGCCGATGTCGATGCGCTCACCGCGATCTCCTTCGGCGCCGGCTACGAACTCTCCCGCCTGCTCGCCGACCAGCCGCGCCGCGATCCGGAAGAACTGGCGAGGTTCGTCACGCGCCTGTTCATCGAGGGCATCAGCGCGATGCAACCGCAGACGCGGCTGATCCGGCTGGGATCGAGACTGCTCGGCGGCAGCGCCCGCTAACCGCTAATCTACCTTTTCAGACTTTATATATTATTTAATTATTATTAATATAGCATATATATAATCACAATCTGCGTTCGCATTCACGGCAGAGCGGGCGCCAACTCCACGCCACGCCACGCAGACATTGCCGGCGCTAATGGAAAAGGCGGCCGGTTATGCCGCAAGCCCCGGCTGCGAGTGCTCGTGCCAGCGCACCAGCTTTTCCACGGTTTCAACTGTCGCAGGCCCTGCACTGACAGGCGCGGTGCGACCGCGCGCAAGGTCAGCAACGATGCGTGAACCCGGCAGCGACAGAATCACCTTGCCGTCGAACGTCGCAAAAGCGGCCATATCGTGCTTCGGGTAGTACGAGGAGACCCTCAGCCAGTGCGTTGCGTCCTCATCCGGCGCGTAAACCCGGAACCAGGCTTCGGGCGTCAGCAGCGATGCCAGCAGCCCGATGTGATCGGCTTCCGGTTCGCTGTTGGCGGGAGGCTCTTGGAAAATCTTTTCCAGGGCATCGTCGAGATTCACTTCTGGCACGACACCATCGCGCAGTATTGCTTCCACACCGTCGCGCAGTTCCGGGCTGATTTCGCTCGCATGGTTGCTGGCCTGCACCTCGCGCCTGACTTCCTCCGCGATACGTTCGCCCTCGGCGTCGGACTCGGTGCGTCTGCGATCAAGTATGGAATACGCATCGCGCAAAGAGTCCATCAACTGCTCAAGCCGCGTGCTCGTCATGCCGGCCTGTTCCAGTACTTTCTCGATCGAGCGCAGCAACTTTTCGCGCGGCGGCAACTGCTCCGGACTCTTTGGAAAAAGCCGCAGGCTATCGACGACTTGATCGAGACGCCGGACCGCCGCTGCCCATTCCGCACTTTCGCGGCCATGCCGCGCGAGCAGGACGCACATCACGGGGCTGAAACCGTTCATCAACACAGGCGCGTGGGATTCCGGGATGTCGGTATCGGCCAGCCGGGTCGAAATCTCGTGACTGACGACCGATTTGACGCGCTGCACGACCGCCTGTCGCCGATGCTCGGTCGCGCGTTCCTGCCAATGCATAAAGGACGCGACATCGGCATCCCGCACCTTGCGCGTGGACTCGATGCCGGATATGACTCCGTCCGCCGGCAGATCGAGTTGATGCCGGACTTCGCGGATCAGTTCACCAACCTGCCTAACGGCGCTGCCGCCACCGACCACCGGAGCCGCCAGGCTCATGGCATACAACTCGTTGACCAGCTTGCACAACGGATGGTCGGGGGAACTGAAGAAGCTCTCGTCGGCCAGGGCGACCTTGAGCACGGACAGCCGCAACTGTTCAAGCGCCCCGCGCGCTTCCACCGGCAGTCGCGTGTCCGACACGATGGAGTCCATGTAACTGCCGGCCAGCGACATGCGATGGGCAACGCCTGTGACCCAGGGACTGCCTCCAGACACGCCCCCCATCGCAGCGCGCTGCAGGGCATCCTGCAACCTCGACACCAGTTGCTGATCACCGGCAGGGCCGCTGGAGGGGGGCCAGGATGGCGCCAACTGGTTGTTCGTGAGCGGGGCGAAATTTCCGCTCAGTCCGCCCATCGCCCCCGCCGGTGCAGGCGATGCGAACTGGGCGATCTGCCGCAGGGCCGCCTGCAGATCGAAGTCCTGCGTCGATGCGGCGGCGGGATTCAGGAGGCGTGACTTGCGCAAATGTGCCGGAACGACGCCGTATTCATCGAAGACCTGGTTAAGCGCGGCATAAAACAGCGGCAGTTCCGCAGCTACAAAGTGCTCGAACACCTTGTAGATGACCAGCTTTATTTCGCCGGACACATCCAGCGCTGAAGCGGCCTTGCGAAACGCCTGACAAATCGATGCCGGCGTGAATCCTTCAACATTCAGGAGCACGCCCATATCGCGCGCCGTTTCCAGCCTGCGCTGCACTTCCCAGATCAGAGCCGGACAGCGCCCTTCAACGCTGCTGGCAATGTTCGAGATGATGATCATCTCCTCCAGCAATTCGTCGGGCTTGAGCATCAGCTCGTCGGGATCCGTGTCTGTAGTATCCACGGCGTCGGGACCGCGCACCGGATCCAGCCTGAATAGCGCGCCAAACTCCGACATGAACAACAACTGCACCTGTTCGCGCACCAGTCTGAGCGTGCGTATCGTATCGAGATAAAGCCTGCGATCCTGATTGCTGCGGGTCTTGTCGGACAATTCCAGCAGGAGATCAGCCGATCCCTGGAACATGCTTTCAAGGCGATCAAGCATCAGAGGATGCGTGCGCGACTGTAGCGCCGTGACCAGCAGTTGAGGATCTGTCAGGTGCTTCGCGCCCGCCAAGGCAAGCGGCTGGCCCAGGTCATGGCCGGTTGGCATGTTCCGAGATATCAAGTTTTAAGTGCCCACCCCACTGACAACGATTTCTCTCCTCACCAGTTCATCCGGTTTGTCCTCCGGATTCAGCCCCGTTGCTGACAAACTTTCGAGGTCTACTTTTGGAATATCTGCTTATGTGCAAATTGTGATCCACGTCACAATCATACCTGTGGTTTCACAACATTGGTAGGTGCTTAATGGAAATCTGGATAACTGTAAATCGGCATCCATTCCCAGTTCAGAAATTGATCAGCAGCGCATGCAACGCAAAAAAAAGGCGGCCAACGGCCGCCCTTCTTTCATTCCGCCTCATATAGAGGCGAATGATCCGCACAAAGGCTTAGTTGACCCGTTCCAGCACGGTTGCCACGCCCTGGCCCATACCGATGCACATGGTCGCGACGCCGAACTGCGCGTTCTTCTCCTGCATCACATGCGCCAGCGCGCCTGTGATGCGCGCGCCTGAGCAACCCAGCGGGTGACCCAGCGAAATCGCGCCGCCCTTGAGATTGATGCGATCCATGCGGTCGCCGAGCTTGAGGTCCTTGATCACCGCCAGCGACTGCGCGGCAAAGGCTTCGTTCAGCTCGAAATACTCGATGTCCTTGATCTCCAGCCCGGCGCGCTTGAGCGCCTTCTGCGTCGCCGGCACTGGGCCGATGCCCATGATCGACGGGTTGCAGCCGGCGGAGGCCATCGCGCGGATCTTGACCATTGGCTTGAGGCCCAGCGCCTTGGCCTTGTCGTGACTCATCATCAGCACGCAGGACGCACCGTCGGAGATCGCAGAGCTATTGCCGGCGGTGACGGAACCCTTGGGATTGAACGCGGGCTTGAGCTTGAGCAGATCGTCGAGGCTGGCGTTGGGCCGCACGACTTCGTCGAAGTCCACCAAGATCGGCGCGCCGTCGGCATCGTGACCTTCGATCGGAATCATCTCGTTCTTGAACTGGCCGTCCTTCCAGGCCTTGTAGGCCTTCTGGTGCGAGGCGAGCGCGAACTCGTCCTGCTGCTGGCGGTTGATGCCATGCGTCTGCGTCAGCATCTCAGCAGTCAGGCCCATCATCGCAGCAGCCTTGGCGGCAACCAGCGAAAGGCTGGGATCGCCATCGAAGTTGTAGGTCATGGGCACGTGGCCCATGTGCTCGACGCCGCCGCAGATGTAGGTGTCGCCGATGCCGTTGGCGATGGCGTTGGCGGCGGAATGAATCGCTGTCATGGACGAACCGCAGAGGCGGTTCACGGTCTGGCCCGACACCGACTGCGGCAGGCCCGCGAGCAGCGAGATGTTGCGCGCGATGTTGAAGCCCTGCTCCAGGGTCTGCTGCACACAGCCCCAGATCACGTCCTCGATATCGGCGGGCTTGAGGGCCGCGTTGCGCTTGAGCACCGCGCGGATCAGATAGGCGGACAAATCCTCGGCGCGCACATTGCGAAAAGCACCGCCCTTGGAACGGCCCATCGGGCTGCGGACTGCATCGACAATAACGACTTCAGTAGTCATTTCTTAAATCTCCGGATACGTGATCGGGCGCTTACTTCGCGTAGTAGGTTTCGCCCTTGGCGGCCATTTCCTTCATGCGCGCAGTCGGCTCGTAGAGCTTGCCGAGGCTGGCGTACTTCGCGCATTTCTCGACGATGGTCTTGAGGCCGACCGTGTCAGCGTATTTCATCGCGCCGCCGCGGAACGGCGGAAAACCGACGCCAAAAATCAGGCCCATATCGGCCTCGTTGACGGTATCGACGATTTTTTCTTCGAGGCAGCGCGCGGTCTCGATGATCATCGGCAGCATCATGCGATCCACGATTTCCTCGTCACTGAAATCCTTCTGGCCCTTGGGCTGCACAGTCATGAGCAGTGCGTAGCTGGTGGGATCGGCGATCTTCTTCGGCTTGCCCTTGGGATCGGTTTCGTACTTGTAGAAGCCAACACCGTTCTTCTGGCCAAAACGCTTGTTTTCGTACATCACGTCCAGCGCGGTCTTGAAGGTCCTGCCCATGCGATCCGGGTAGCCCTCGGCCAGCACGTCGCCGACGTGATGCGAAGTATCCATGCCGACCACGTCCTGAAGATAGGCCGGGCCCATGGGCCAGCCGAAAGTCTCCATGACCTTGTCCACCTTGACGAAATCCGCGCCGTCCTGGATCAGCGCCATGAAGCCGCCGAAATACGGGAACAGGATGCGGTTGACCAGGAAGCCGGGGCAGTTGTTGACCACGATGGCGGTCTTGCCCATCTTGCTGGCGTAGGCAACGATGGTGGCAATCGCCTCTGGCGAGCTCTTCTTGCCGCGGATCACTTCAACTAGCGGCATCTTGTGCACAGGGTTGAAGAAGTGCATGCCAAGGAAATCCTCCGGCCGCTTCATCGCGGTGGCGAGTTCATCGATCGAGATCGACGAAGTGTTCGATGCGATGACAGTACCGGGCTTGACCACGCCCTCCACCTCCGCCAGCACGCTCTTCTTGACCTTGGGATTTTCGACCACGGCCTCGACGATCACGTCGATATTCTGGAAATCGCCGTAGCTCAGCGTGGGGCGAATACTGGAAAGCATATCGCCCGCCTTCTCCGGTGTCAGTTTCTTGCGCTCGACCATCTTGCTGAGCAGCTTGTTGGCTTCCGACATGCCCAGGGCCAGCGCCTTGTCGGCGATGTCCTTCAT
>JBOICL010000091.1:0-3801 GCA_050740055.1 Stenotrophobium sp. | reverse complement strand
AACGGGCCGCATAGGCGCCGTCGATGACGCGGTGATCATAAGACAGCGACAGTGGCAACATCAGTCGCGGCGTGAATTCCTTGCCGTTCCAGACCGGCTTCATCTGCGCGCGCGAGGCGCCGAGGATAGCGACTTCCGGCGCGTTGATGATCGGCGTGAAGTGGCTGCCGCCGATGCCGCCGAGGCTGGAGATCGAGAAGCAGCCGCCTTTCATGTCGTCGACTTTCAGCTTGCCGTCTCGTGCCTTTTTCGCCAGTTCCGCACACTCGTTCGCGAGTTGTACGACACCTTTCCTGTTCACGTCGCGCACCACCGGCACCACAAGGCCATTCTCGGTATCGGCGGCAAAACCGATGTGACAGTACTTCTTCAGCACCAGGTTTTCGCCGCCGGCTTCCAGCGAAGCATTGAATTCCGGATAGGCCTGCATCGCCTTTGCCACCGCCTTCATGATGAAAGGCAGCATGGTGAGCTTGACGCCGGTTTCTTCGGCCGAGGATTTGCGGAAGGCCTCGACCTCGGTGATGTCGGCCTCGTCGAACTGGGTGACGTGCGGCAGGTTGAGCCAGGCGCGCTGCAGGTGCGCGGCGGACAGCTTGCGGATGCGCGCCAGCGGCTTTTTCTCGATCTCGCCGAACTGCGAAAAATCCACGGCGGGAATGGGTGGAATACCCATGCCGGATTGCGTGCCAGCGACGGGCTGCGCCGATGCCTGCGGAGCGGCGAGCGTCTTTTTCACATAGGCCTGCACATCCTCGATGAGGATGCGGCCACGCGGGCCACTGCCGGTCACCTTGGCGAGATCGACGCCGAACTGGCGGGCAACCTTGCGGGTCGCGGGGCCGGCATACACGGTATCACTGGCGCGTTCGACCGGCGGTGGCACGGGCAGCGGTGCGGCATCCACCATGATCGCGACGGTGCGGGTGGTGGGCGCTGGAGACGGCCCCGAAGACGGTGCGGCTGGAGGCGGTGCCATCGAAGCAGCCGCTTGCACACCGGTCAATTCCAGTTCGCATACAAGATCGCCCTGCGAGACCTTGTCGTTAGCTTTCAACTTGAACCCGCGCACGACGCCCGCCGCCGGCGCAGGCACTTCGAGCGTCGCCTTGTCGGACTCCAGTACTAGCAGCGGCGTGTCCTTCTCGACCGCGTCGCCGTCCTTCACCAGCACCTCGATCACCGGCACGTCGCGGTAGTCGCCGATGTCGGGAATCTTGACCGGGAGACGGGAGACACCCGCTTTCCCCTCTCCCTTTGGGAGAGGGGCAGGGGCGAGGGGCTTTGCTTCGGCTGATCCTTTCCCCTCGCCCGCGCTAAGCGCGGCCTCTCCCCCCGAGTGCGGGGGCGAGACCGCCGGGAGAGGCTTCTTTGCCGTATCTGCGGGTTTTGTGGGCGCGACGGACTTGGCAGGCGCCGAGCCTCCAGTGACTTCCAACTGGCAAATCAAATCCCCCTGCGAAACCTTGTCGTTTGCCTTGAGCTTAAAATTTCTCACCACACCAGATGCTGGTGCGGGCACCTCCAGCGTCGCCTTGTCGGATTCCAGCACCAGCAGCGGCGCGTCTTTCTCGACTGCGTCGCCGTCCCTGACCAGCACCTCGATCACCGGCACGTCGTGGTAGTCGCCAATATCGGGAATTTTCACATCGATGGAGTTCGCCATGACTTACACCGTCCACGGCGCGGGCTTGTCCGCACGGATGCCGAAAATCTTCATGGCCTGGGTGACGCGCTCCTGCGGCAGCGTGCCCTGGTCGGCCAGCGCTTTGAGCGCCCTGACCACGACCCAGCGGCGGTCCACCTCGAAGAAGTTGCGCAAAGCAGGGCGGTTGTCGGAACGGCCGAAACCGTCGGTGCCGAGCACGTAGTAAGGCATCGGCACCTGTGGCCGGATCTGCTCGGCATAGGCGCGCACCCAGTCGGTGCTGGCGATGGCCGGCCCCATCATGCCGCCCAGGCATTCCTGCACATAGCTCGGGCGCGGCTTGTCCTGCGAGTGCAGCAGGTTCCAGCGTTCGGTTTCCTGGCCGTCGCGCGCCAGCTCGGTGAAGCTGGGTACGCTCCACACGTCGCTGGTCACGCCCCACTCGGCCTGCAAGAGATCGGCGGCGGCAATGACCTCGCGCAGGATGCTGCCGGAGCCGAGCAGCTGCACGTGCTGCTTGGAGGCGTGCTCGGCCGAGCGCAGCAGGTACATGCCGCGCACGATGCCGTTCTCGACGCCCGCGGGCATCGCCGGGTGCGTGTGATTCTCGTTGTAGATCGTGAGGTAGTAGTAACAGTCCTCGTTTTCCGCGTACATGCGGCGCATGCCGTCCTGGATGATCACCGCCAGTTCGTAGGCGAAGGCCGGGTCGTAGGAGCGGCAGTTGGCGACGGTGGCACTGAACACATGGCTGTGGCCGTCCTCGTGCTGCAGTCCCTCGCCGTTGAGCGTAGTGCGGCCGGCGGTGGCGCCGAGCAGGAAGCCACGCGCGCGCATGTCGCCGGAGGCCCAGCACAGGTCGGCGACGCGCTGGAAGCCGAACATGGAATAGAAGGTGTAGAAGGGAATCAGGCTGACGCCGTGGTTGCTGTAGCTGGTGGCGGCGGCGATCCACGAGGACATCGAGCCGGCCTCGGTGATACCTTCCTCCAGGATCTGGCCCTTGATGTCCTCCTTGTAGAACGCGAGCTGGTCAGCGTCCTGCGGCTGGTATTTCTGGCCGACCACGGAATAGATGCCGAGGCTGCGGAACATCGCCTCCATGCCGAAAGTGCGGCCCTCGTCGGGGATGATCGGCACGATGCGCGGTGCCAGCTTCTTGTCGCGCAGGATCATCTGCAGCATCTGCACGAAAGCCATCGTGGTGCTGATCTCGCGGTCGCCGGTACCGGCGAGCAGGCGCTCGAAGGTCGAGAGCGGCGGAATCTCCAGCACCTCGCCGCTGCGGCGGCGCGCGGGCAGGCTGCCGCCCAGAGATTTTCGGCGCTCGCGCAGATACTGGATTTCCGGCGAGTCTTCGGCCGGTTTGTAGAACGGAGTGCTGGCGATCTGGTCGTCGGAGATCGGAATTTTGAAGCGGTCGCGGAATTGCCTGAGCGCGTCTTCGCCCATCTTCTTCTGCTGGTGCGTGATGTTCTGGCCTTCGCCAGCCTCGCCCATGCCGTAGCCCTTGACGGTCTTGGCCAGAATTACCGTCGGCGAGCCGGTGTGCTTCGACGCGGCGGCATAGGCTGCAAAAACCTTGTGCGGATCGTGGCCGCCGCGGTTGAGCTTGGCGACATCCTCGTCGCTCATCGTCGCCACCAGCCGTTGCAGCTCCGGATACTTGCCGAAGAAATGTTCGCGCGTGTAGGCGCCGCCCTTGGCCTTGAAGTTCTGGTATTCGCCGTCCACGCATTCGTTGAAGCGTTGCAAGAGTTTGCCGCTCTGGTCCTGCGCGATCAGCGCGTCCCACATCCCGCCCCAGATAACCTTGAGCACGTTCCAGCCGGAGCCGCGGAAGGCGCCTTCGAGTTCCTGGATGATCTTGCCGTTGCCGCGTACAGGTCCATCGAGGCGCTGCAGGTTGCAGTTGACGACGAAGATCAGGTTGTCGAGCTTTTCTCGCGCGGCAATGTCGATGGCGCCCATGGATTCCGGCTCGTCCATCTCTCCATCGCCACAGAAGCACCAGACCTTGCGGCCACTCATGTCGGCGATGCCGCGGTGGTGCAGGTACTTCATCAGCCGCGCCTGGTAGATCGCCATGATCGGCCCGAGGCCCATGCTGACGGTGGCGAATTGCCAGAACTCCGGCAGCAGCCAGGGATGCG
>JBOICL010000090.1:0-13901 GCA_050740055.1 Stenotrophobium sp. | reverse complement strand
TCGCGGAAACCCAGGCGATCAAGGCGGCATTCGGGGATCACGCGCGCAAGGTCGCAATCAGTTCCACCAAATCCATGACGTGGCATCTGCTCGGCGCCGCGGGCGGCATCGAGGCGATTTTCTCGATACTCGCGTTGCGTGATCAGGTGGTGCCGCCGACCATTAACCTCGACAACCCAGGCGAGGGTTGCGATCTCGATTACACCCCGCATACCGCAAGGCCACGCAAGCTGGAGATCGTCATCTCCAACTCTTTCGGCTTCGGCGGAACCAACGGCACCATCGCCTTCAAGCGTTTTGCCTAAGCCGCAAGCGGCGCATGAGCTTTCGCGCCGAAATTCCTGGAACTGTTGATCTTTTTGATCTGCATCGGCGGTCGCCGGAGATCTATCCCTTCCTGCTGCAAAGCGTAGCCGGCCACCCACAGTCCGGCCGCTATGACATTCTGTTTGCTTTCCCGCAGGAGCACGTTCAAATCGAGCGTCGCTCTTGTGACGGCGGAAATCCGGAGCCGGTGCCGCAGCAGGATTTTTTTTCTGCGCTGTCTCGTCAATTCACGGAACAAGAACCGCTGCCGCAATCCGATCTGCCATTTTGCGGTGGCTGGTTTCTGCTGCTGGGCTATGAAGCAGCCCGGCTGATCGAACCCAGGCTTCGGCTGCCTGACTCGCCGTACCGGCTTCCGGACGCGCTGGCCGTGCGCTGTACCGCCGCCGCGATTTACGACCGGACACGACAGGTCACTCATCTCATTGCCGAAACCGAAAAAAACCAGCTGGAACAGCTGCATTCCGATCTTCAGTTTCACCTTAAAAGTACAGCACAATATATTGATAAAAAAATAAATTCTTCCTTTGAAGAAGAGCGGGAAGAAGATTTTTTAGGGGGCGTGGAACGGATACACCAATACCTGCGTGCGGGCGATGTTTTCCAGGTCAATCTATCGCGTGCCTGGCGCGCAGAGCTGTTGCAAGGTTCAAACTATCAGGACGTTTACGCAGGCCTGTGCCGACATAATCCGGCACCGTTTGCGGGTCTGGCCTATTGGCAGGGCAGCGCGGTATTGAGCTCATCGCCGGAACGCCTCGTGAGCCTGGACAATGGCATTGTGCAGACCCGCCCGATCGCGGGCACCCGGCCGCGCGGAGCGGGGCCGACACAGGATCAGGCACTGCGGCAGAAACTGATTGGCAATCTCAAGGAACGCGCCGAGCACGTCATGCTGATTGATCTGGAACGCAATGATCTTGGACGCATCTGCGAACCGGGCAGCGTGGAAGTCAGCGAACTGATGACTGTCGAGAGTTATGCGCATGTGCATCACATTGTCTCCAATGTGCGCGGGCGTCTGCGGCAGGGCGTCGGGCCCGGCGAGGTCTTGCGCGCGGTGTTTCCCGGCGGAACGATCACCGGCTGCCCGAAAGTCAGGGCGATGGAGATCATCAGCGAACTTGAAGGCATCGGCCGCGGCCCTTACACCGGTGCGATGGGCTACCTGTCTCGCTGCGGACGCATGGATACCAATATCCTGATCCGCAGCCTGGTTTGTGAAGACGGCGCCGTCAGTTTTCGTGCCGGGGCAGGCATCGTCGCCGATTCGCAGCCGCAGGCCGAACTGGAGGAAACCCGCGCCAAGGCGCGTGGGCTGCTGCTTGCCCTGGGTGCCGCCGTATGAACGCGCTGTTCAATGGAGAGGCGGCAGGCGACTGGGCGCAGTCGCGCGGACTGCACTACGGTGACGGCGTGTTTCGCACGGTGCTGATCTGGAATGGCGAACCGCTCGACTGGAACTTGCACCTGGCCAAGCTCGGCGGGGACTGCTACGCGCTCGGCTTGGACATGCCGCCGGGCGCGCTCCTGCTGGCGGACGCACGGAAGCTCGCGGGCGGACAACAGCGCGCCGTGCTCAAATTGATGGTGATCCGCAAAAGCGATGGGCGCGGGTATCGGGCATCGGGCACCGCATCAGACCGGCTATGCCTGCTATTTCCGGCGCCGTGCTATCCGGCCAGTCACTGGGAACACGGCATAGCGGCGTTTCGCTGTGAACTGCGTCTGGCCGCACAGCCCGCGCTCGCCGGCATCAAGCACCTGAATCGTCTGGAGCAAGTTTTGGCTACACGGAGTTGGCCTTCCGGCATCGACGAAGGCATCCTGTGCGACAGGGACGGGCATCCCATCTGCGGGACGCGCAGCAACCTGTGCTGGGTACAGGACGGGGTGGTGGGAACACCGGTGCTGGACGAGTGCGGCGTTTCAGGAATTATGCTAAATAAAATCAAACAGATGTCAGAACAAATTAAAGTGAATTTTGTCACCCGTAAAATTTCCTGGGATGCCCTTCTGTCCAGCAGCGAGGTTTTCGTCTGCAACTCGCTGATCGGCATCTGGCCCTTGAGCCGCCTGGACCAACGCACATGGCCTTGTCCCGGCCCGATCACCATGGCCTTGCAGCAAGCCTTTGCGCATCCGCGGCTGAGCTGAAATGAGCCGGGTCATGCGTTTGTTGCTGCTGTTGGTCCTGCTCATTGCCAGCGCCGCTTGGTGGCTCTGGCAGGATTTCACGGCGCAGTTGCACGAAGCCTTGCCGATCACCCAGAAACTGCGCGTCGAAGTGCCGGTCGGCAAAAGTCTCGGCGCGTTTCTTGCCAGCCTGCACAGCGAGGGCGTGATGACCTCCACGCGCCAGACGTTCTACCTGCGCGTCGATGCGCGCCTGATGGGCAAGAGTACGGCGCTCAAGGCGGGCGAATATGAGCTGACGCCCGGCATGAGCGCGGAAGATGTCCTGCTGCTGCTGTTGTCCGGTCGCATCCTGCTACATGAACAGCGTATCACCGAGGGCTGGACGTTTGCGCAGTTGCGGGCTGTAACAAACCAGAATCCCGACCTGGACCATCGCCTGCAGGGGCTGAGCGATGAGCAAGTCATGGCCATCATCGGTGAGCCGGCGCTGGCCGCGGAAGGGCAGTTTTTTCCCGATACTTATCTTTTCCCGAAAGGCACGACCGATGAAGCCTTTCTGCGGCGGGCCCACGCGGCGCTGAAAAGCGTGTTGATGCAGGAATGGGATCAGCGTGGGGCGGATCTGCCGCTGCAAACGCCCGATCAGGCATTGATCCTCGCGTCGCTCATCGAAAAGGAAACGGCCGCTCCGGCCGAACGTCCAGAGATCGCTGGAGTTTTCCTGCGCCGGCTGCAACAGGGCATCCGCCTGCAGACCGATCCCGCGGTGATTTACGGCCTGGGTGCGAAGTACGACGGCAAGCTGCACCGCCGCGACCTCGACACCGACACGCCCTACAACACCTACACCCGCGATGGGCTGCCGCCGACGCCGATCTGCATGCCCGGCCGTGCGTCGATCCATGCGGCGCTGCACCCGGCGGCCGGTACCGCGCTGTATTTCGTCGCGCGCGGCGATGGCAGTCACCAGTTTTCCGATACGCTGCAAGAGCACGATGCAGCGGTGCGGAAGTTCCAGTTGAAAAAACCTGTAGCGCCGCCCGCAGTTAAACATCCCAAAAAGGCCCACCTGAAGAAGCACGATAAAAAACACAAAAAAGTGCATCGGAAAAAGCCGCCGGAAGGCTCATGAATTCACCCGGACGATTGATCACGCTGGAAGGCGGCGAGGGCGCCGGCAAGTCCACCCACGCCCGCTTTATCCGGCAATGGCTGACGGGCAAGGGCAGGGAAGTGGTGCTCACGCGCGAACCCGGCGGCTCGCCGCTGGCGGAAGCGGTGCGCGAGATCGTGCTGCGCAAATGGGATGAAGGCGTGACGCCGGCCACTGAAGTTCTGCTGATGTTCGCCGCGCGTTCGGCGCACGTGCATGCCACCATCCGGCCCGCGCTGGCAGCGGGCAGGGACGTGGTCTGTGACCGTTTCGTGGACTCCAGCTACGCCTACCAAGGCGGCGGGCAAGGTTTTCCGCTCGCGCACCTGCAAGCGCTGGAAGCGATGGTGCTCGGCGACCTGCAACCCGATCTGACGATCGTTTGCGATCTCGACCCCGCGCTGGGGCTTGCACGCACACGCAGCCGCGGCGAGCAGAACCGCTTCGAGGAAGAAACCGCTGCGTACATGCAGCGGGTGCGCGCCGCTTTCCTTAAGCGCGCGCAGGCCAATCCGCGGCGCTATGCCGTCGTCGATGCCAGTCGCACGCTCGAACAGGTGCAGGCGGAACTGGTGAAACTGCTGGAGACACGCCTGTGACCGATTCGCTCAAGCCCTTGCCGTGGCAGGAACAGCTTTGGTTGCGGATGACCTCGCAGATTCCGCAAGGACGGCTTCCGCATGCGCTGTTGTTTGCAGGGCCGCGCGGTGTCGGCAAGCGGCACTACGCGCGCGCGCTGACCGCATTCGTACTCTGCGAAGCGCGCAGCAGCTTTGCCTGCGGCGAGTGCCGCAGTTGCAAGCAGTTCGCCGCGGGCCAGCATCCCAATGTGTTTCACGTGCAGCGCCGGGTGGACGAAAAAACCGGCAAGGAGAAACGCGACATCTCCATCGAACAGGTGCGCGAACTCGGCGAGCAGTTGTCGCTGTCCAGCCATTACGGTCAGGCCAAGATTGCGCTGCTCGATCCGGCCGATGCGCTGAATCAGAACGGCGTCAACGCACTGCTCAAGACCATCGAGGAACCGCCGCGGGGCTCTCACCTGATTCTGGTTTCGGAACGCCCGCAGTCGCTGGCTGCGACGCTGCGCAGCCGTTGCCAGTGTGTGCGCTTTGCGCCGCCGGCCCGCGAGCAGGCTTTGAAATGGCTCGGCGGTGGCGCCGAATCCGCTGATGCCCTCGATCAGGCGATGGGCGCCCCCTTGCGCGCTCGCGAGATGATTGAATCCGGACTGATCGGCCGCGGACGCCAGTGGGCGGAAGAGATGTCCGCGATTGCGGCACAGCGGCGCGACCCTCTGGCTATCGCCGGCGCCATCGGCAAGGACAAGGACGACGTGCCGCAGTTCCTGGAATGGTTGCTGACTTGGCTGACGGCGCGCCTGCGCGAACAGTTGCGCAGCGGGCAGAACGTCTCATCCATCGAGCCGATGATCCGCGAAACGCTGGAGTCACGCCGCCGCATCACGGTGAACGCGGCGCCGCAACTGGTTCTGGAATCCCTGCTGGTGAACTGGTGGCGCTTGTCACGCAGTTCAGCAGTTTGATGTCACCCGCTCCTGCCATAAATCAGCAGTCTGTAGTTTAAATATATTTACTTAATTATAGTTAGTTATTTAATTAGAAACACATACAACGCAGAGAACCACTGGAGCGGGTGGCCTCCATGCGCTATAACGGATCGAAGTAGCTTGAACGAATTTATGGAGAGAGAAATCGCATGAGCACACCAGCCCGTCCCGGCAGCGCACAGCCCGGAATCCTCACGCTCAATATCAAGGACAAGAGCGCGCTCTACGTCGCCTACATGCCGTTCATCAAGAACGGCGGGCTGTTCATTCCCACCGACAAAGGCTACAAGCTCGGCGACGAGGTTTTCATCCTGCTGACGCTGATGGATAACCCTGAACGCCTGCCGGTGGCCGGCAAGGTCGTGTGGCTGACGCCGCGTCAGGCGCAGGGCAAGCGCCAGCAGGGAATCGGTGTGCAGTTCAGTTCACAGGACGGCGGCAATACGCAGAAGAAGATCGAGTCGTCGCTGGCCGGGGCGCTGGGCGCGGACCGGCCCACGCATACGATGTAGCCAGGCTGCAACTCAGTTCTGCGGCGGCAGGCCCTTGTCCAGCACATAGGCATCGAAGCCTTTCTGCGTCAGCACGAAGGCGGCGGCAGAGCTGCGCCGGCCAGTGTCGCAATATGTGATGTAGGTCGTCTTGTTGTCGAGCGTGTTCAACTTCATCCGCAGCAGGTACAGCGGCATGTTGAGACTGCCCGGCAGGTTGTGAATCTGATGCTCACTGGGCAGTCTCACGTCCAGCCATTTCGCCTTGCCCTGGCTGACCAGTTTGCTGGCGTCGTTGTAGCCGATGCGGCGCGACAGCGGATCATTCAGCAGGCTGCGGAAATCCTCCTTCGATAGCCGCATGAGGCTGCCGCGCGTGAGCATCGTCACCGTCGCATTGCGCTTCGAATCGGCAATCAGGGCTTCTTCGCCAAAACAGGAACCCGCTTCGAGTTCGGCCAGCCGCATCGCCTTTTGTCCCGGAGCTTCGCGCGTAACCATACAACGGCCGGAGATGATGACGTAGAAATAATCGCCCTCATCACCCTGTTTCACTACCACCTGCGCCGGCTCCGTCCGCACCTCGCTCATCCGCATGAACATGGCTTGCAGATTCGACGGCGGCACCATCTGGAAGGTGCGCATCTGCAGGAGCTTGGTCATCCAGTCGTCGCTGCCGGAGGCATTGTCTGCATTCAGGTCCTTCACCTCGAAGGCGCCGGTCTGATCCCAGGTCAGCATCACGTCCAGCAAGGCGGCATCGACCGCGAGATAGCGCACATCCTCCATGCAGCGCGCGGCGACCTTGCGCGGAGACTGGTGCGCCAGCCGGTGCGCCGCATTGGGCTCGCCACCGCGCAGACGTGCGATCGGTTTGCCGCTTGCGTCCTCCAGATGGATCTCCCCAGACAGGATAAAAATCGCATGGGTGGCGGCGTCGCCGACTTTGAACAGATATTTCCCGGAGCGCGCAGTTTCGATGCTGGCTTTGCGCGCAAGATCGTTCTGGCTCTCAGTGCGCAGGGCATTCAGCGGCACCAAGTGAGCAAACAGCGCAGGGTCTACTGCCGAGTCCGAGGCCATAAAATCTTTCCGTTCAGATAAATGAAGCGACAGCTTTCGGCGAAAGAATACCATCACGGGCAATGAGACTTGGCTTTTTAATCTTCTGTTAGTACAGAAATGAGCAAGCAGTGCTGGAAACGTTTTGCGGATACTCCCAGCCACTTCATTGCTTATCAGAAAGTGTTTACTGCTTTTAGGCTTCTTAAAGGTTCATAATGTATATTATGTTAAATAATAAGCATACCAGATAAATCCAACCTCTCAATAAATTGACGCTCCCTGGTCACGGTGCTATAACGCGCGACTTTCCAAGTCACCCACTGAGTAATTCCAACCGGGTAAGTATGTAATGAAGGCAAAAAAATCGGCTCCTGCCACCAAGAAAACTGTGCATGCAAAACCAGCTCACAAGAAACCGGTAAAGCATGCCCAGGCCAAACCGGTAAGCAAGATCAAGGCTGTCGCTAAGGCGAAAAAAGCTGCCAAGGTTCTTTCAAAAAAGACTCCTGCCGCCAAGACCAAGCCAAAACCTGTTGCAAAAGCCGCGGCGAAAAAGAAATCCAGCGGCTTACTGCTCAAGAATGCGGCGGCAAAGTTCAAAAAAGCACTTTCCAAGGTCACAGCGGCCTCAAGCAAGAAGGCGAAGCCTGCGGTCAAGACATCGAAGGCATCGCCCGCCAAACGCACCACTAACGGGAAGGCAGCCGCAGCGCCCGCTCATCAAAGTGCATTGCCAAAAGGCGTGCTGACGGAAGCACAGATACGCCGCATGTCCGACAAGGACTATATGAACGATGCGCAGATAACGTTTTTCCGCCACCGGCTATTGCAGATGAGAGCGGAGGTCCTTGCGCGTGAAGTGGACGTCAAGGAACGCTTGCACCAGCGAGAGATTTTCGCTGACCCCGCAGACCGCGCCACTGCCGAGGAAGAGCACTGGCTGGATTTGCGCCTGCGCGAGCGCGAATCCTTGCTGCTGCGCAAGATCGACGATGCGTTACGCCGTATGGCCGACCGTGAATTCGGTTATTGCGAGAAGACCGGCGATGCGATCGGTATTCCGCGTTTGCTGGCCCGCCCCACAGCTACGGTCTGCGTGGATGTGAAGGGGCAGGACGAGCGGATCGAGTCGCAGTTCCGCGACCGCTGAAAGTCTTGCCGATCATAAAGAGAGCCGCAATAGCGGCTCTTTTTAGTTTGGAAGCCCGCTGCCCTGCCCTTTACTCTGCGGGCAAGCTGGCCGCAATCGATGAATGATCGGCCTTAATGGTGCCCGCGCCCCGAATCGAACGGGGATGACCGAAGTCGAGGGATTTTAAGTCCCTTGCGTCTACCGATTCCGCCACGCGGGCATGACCGGAGTTAAATGGAGGCTAGGGTCGGAATTGAACCGGCGTTCGCGGATTTGCAGTCCGCTGCATGACCACTCTGCCACCTAGCCGTGGTGCGCCATTTTACATGGCGTGGTAACTAAAAAACCTCGTCTTGCAACGAGGTTTTCTGAAAATCTGGAGCGGGAAACGAGATTCGAACTCGCGACCTCAACCTTGGCAAGGTTGCGCTCTACCAACTGAGCTATTCCCGCGTTGCGAGCGGTGTATTTTAGTGGCGCGTGTCTTGGAGTCAAGCACTTTCTTTCATCATTGGCCATGCAGCGCGAAGGTAAATCACCATCGACCAGATGGTCAGGGCGGCCGCGACAAACAGCAGCGCGTAACCGAGCTGGTACCAGGGCAGTCCAAAGGTCGGTATGCCCCATATCATCATGCCGATGGCGAACATCTGGAATGCGGTCTTGAGCTTGCCGATCCAGCTGACGGCGACATTGGCTCGGCTGCCGAGTTCAGCCATCCACTCGCGCAGCGCGGAAATGGTGATTTCGCGGCCGATGATGATTGCAACCAGTACCGCCAGTACGCCATCAGGCTGCGTTTGAACGTGCAGCAGCATCACTAGGCACACAGCGACGAGCAGCTTGTCAGCAACCGGATCAAGGAAGGCGCCGAACTTGCTGGTCTGGCCCCAGCGCCGCGCGAGCCAGCCGTCGAACCAGTCGGTGATGCAGGCGGCAGCGTAAACGACCGTCGCGATCTGCCGCGAATACGGAAAGGCCACGAGGAACAGGGCGAGCACAACGGGAATTGCTGCAACCCGCATCAAGGTCAGGAACAGGGGCAAGGTCAGCCGCATGAATCGAGAATGGTCCGGATATGGGGTGTTGCTGGCGCGTGGAACTTTATCAGCATTTATTGCTGCTTGAGGCTGCCGCCACGTAGAACTACCACTTCAGCGATGAAAATGCGCGTAGATGCGCTCGGCCAATGTGCGGCTGATGCCATCGACCCGCGCGAGTTCATCAACGCCCGCGCGTTTGACCTGCGGCAGCCCGCCCAGCGTCTTGAGCAGTGCGCGTCGGCGTGACGGCCCCAGACCCTCGATGGTCTCCAGCGATGAACTGATGCGCGCCTTTTCGCGCCGGCCGCGATGCCCGGTGATGGCGAAGCGGTGCGCCTCGTCGCGGATGCGCTGGATCAGGTGCAGCGCGGGCGAATCGGCCGGCAGCCTCAGCGGCTGATCCCGTTCCGGCAGAATCAGTTCTTCCAGTCCCGGTTTGCGTGTCGGCCCCTTGGCGATGGCGACGACGCGCTGGCCACCGATGCCCAGTTCATCGAGCGCTTCGAGCGCAGCCGTGAGCTGCCCCTGCCCGCCGTCTATGAACAGCACATCCGGCTTCTGCACCTCGCCCGCTTTCACGCGCGCGAAACGGCGCGCGACGGCCTGATGGATCGCCGCGTAGTCGTCACCCGGCGTGATACCGTCGATGTTGAACTTGCGGTAGGCCGCCTTGAGCGGACCTTCCTCGTTGAACACCACGCAGGACGCTACGGCGCGCTCGCCACGCGTGTGAGAAATGTCGAAACATTCCAGCCTACGTGGCAGCTCGTCGAGGTCCAGCACCTGACGCAATTCCAGCAGCCGTGCATCCATGCTGGCGGCTTCGACAATGCGCGTAGACAATGCCTGCGCGGCGGTTTGCGCGGTCATCTCCAGCAGGCGCACGCGCGCGCCGCGCATGGGCAGCGAGATGTGCACCTTGCGCCCGGAATGCGCCGATAGCGTCTGTTCCAGCCAGCCGGTGTTTTCTGGCACGTGGCTGACCAGGATCTCCGCCGGCGCGGGCCGCTCCAGGTAATACTGCGCGATGAATTCATCCAGCAGCGCGGCCGGCTCAATGCCCTGCGGATGCCGCGGGAAATGACTCTGATGGCCCTGGTTCATGCTGTCGCGCACGCTCACGACGGTGACGCAACTGCTCGATGCGTGCGGCGCGACGACGATGGCGTCGATCTCCCTTGCACCGCCATTGATGCCGCGCGATTCGCGCACGCGGTTGAGCGCGGCGATCTGGTCGCGCAGGCGCGCGGCCTGCTCGAATTCCAGCGCTGCGGATTCGCGATCCATCTGTTCGCGCAGCTCCACAGCGAGTTCATCCGCCCTGCCCTCCAGCAAGCGCACTGCGTTGTTCACATCGGCGGCATACGCAGTATGCGAAATCATCGCAGTACACGGCGCGGAACAACGCTTGATCTGGTATTGCAGGCAGGGCCGTTTGCGGTGCGCGAAAAACGTGTCGTTGCAGGGGCGCAGGCGGAAAAGTTTTTGCAGCGTATCCAGTGTATGCCGCACGGTTTGCGTGCTGGGAAACGGACCGAAATAGCGGTCCGCGCCGGCCTTGCTGCCACGGTAAAACACGATGCGCGGAAATTCGTGCGCGGTGATTTTCAGATACGGGAAACTTTTGTCGTCGCGCAGCAGCACGTTGTAGCGCGGCTTGAGTTCCTTGATCAGCGTGGCTTCCAGCAGCAGCGCTTGGTCTTCGGTTGCGGTGACCGTGACCTCGATGCGGCGGATCTGCTCGACCATGCTTTCGATGCGCGGATTACCGCTGGCACGGAGGAAGTAGCTGGAGACGCGCTTCTTCAGGTTGCGTGCTTTGCCGACGTAGAGCAGGTCGCCCGCCGTCACTGCGTCATACATGCGGTAGACGCCGGGCTGTGCAGTCAGTTGAGAGAGAAACGTCTTTGAATCAAACGCTTCTGTTTCAGTTTTCATGTTGATTCTGGTGCTGCGCATGCACCCGCTCTGCACGGTGCAGGCGACAGATGTGTTTATTTATAATGAATATATTGAAATAATTACAATATATTATAACTTATTTGATATGAAAATCAGCAAGAGCGGGTGCGCAGTCAGACCGCCTGCGTATCAATTTTCTCGTCCAGAAGGCCATAACGCATGGCCATGCGCGTCAACTCGACATCGTTGCCCACGCCCAGCTTCTCGAACAGGCGATAGCGATAAGTGCTCACCGTCTTGGGCGAGAGATGCAGTCGGTCGGAAATGTCCTGTGTGGAGTAACCCTTGGTCACCATCAGCATGACCTGGGTTTCGCGTTGGGAGAGCAGTTCGAAAGGCGAGCCGCCGCTGTTGCCCTTGACCATGCCGGCCGCGAGATTGCCGGCGACATCTGCTGCGATGTAGTGGCCGCCCGTCATCACGCGGCGGATCGCGGCCAACACTTCGTCCGCGGCCGAATCCTTGCTGATGTAGCCGCTCGCGCCTGCCGCGAGCAGGCGGCTGGGGAAGGGCTCTTCCAGGTGCATGGACACCACGATGATCCTGACCATGGGCAGGCGCTGCTTGATGCGGCGCGTAGTTTCGAGGCCGCCGATTCCCGGCATGTTGATGTCCATGAGGACGATGTCGGGAATCTGCGTGCGAATCAGTTCCAGCGCGTCCTCGCCGGAACTGGCCTCGGCGATGATCGAAATGTCCGGCACGTCCAGCAATACGCGCCGCAGCCCGGCGCGCACCAAGCGATGATCATCAACCAGCATGATCTTGATCATTAAACCCTCCGTGAGCGAAGCGCATCTTAATCGCCTTAGCAAACGATGTCAGGAAATAATGATTACGCACGGGAATTGCTTGCGCGTGATGCGGCGCGCTTGCAGAAACGACAGTCAGACGGGCCTAGCCGGCCCGCGTTACTTCGAGTCGGACTTGCCTGCCGAAAAAGCGGGCGCCGGCGAGTTCTGCGGGTTGCCAACGACATGCGACAGCGTGATCAGTCCCTTCTCGTAGTCCTTGCCGATCCAGTGATCCAGCATTAGCCCGAAATAGCGGCTGACGATGTCGTAGCCCATGCTGGTGTCGTAGTTCCAGGTCACGCGGGTACCGGCATCCACCGGTGTGAGCACGAAGCTGGCGGTGGAAGGATGGTCATAGCCGCCGAAAACCAGCTTGGTCTTGACCCGTTGATCGGGAACGCTCTCAATGATTTCCTGGCTGCCTGTGCCCACCGACGCATTGCCCACCCAGCTCATTTCGGCGCCAACGCCGCTGGTCGGCCCGGTATAAGTGGTGGTCATGTTCGGATCGAGGTCGCTCCACGGCGACCAGCGGTTGAACTCCCTCATACTGTTGATTTCAGGAAAGACCTCCGCTGGTGCAGCCTTGATTACGACGCTGCGCTCGACGTGCGCGGTCGATGGAAGAACCAGCCCGACCAGGGCTAGCAGAACAATCAGGCCGACAACCCCGATTACCAGTCCTTTGAGCATTTGCATGGCATTTCCCTGTGCACGTTCTGCGCCGCACGTTACGCTAAGGCCAGTCACCGGACAAGATCGGTTTTCCCCCAGCCAAACAAAAAAGGGCCGCACTGGGCGGCCCTTTCGGTTGCAGCGGTTGAAACTCTTAATGGAACTGATCTTCTTCCGTCGAGCCGGTCAGCGCCTTGACGCTAGACGAGCCGCCCTGGATCACGGTAGTTACGTCATCGAAGTAGCCGGCGCCCACTTCCTGCTGGTGCGAGACGAAGGTATAGCCCTTCTCGCGGGCCGCGAACTCCGGCTCTTGCACCATCTGTGTGTAGTGCTTCATGCCTTCGCCGCGCGCGTAGGCGTGAGCGAACTGGAAGGTGTTGTACCAGTTGATGTGAATGCCGGCCAGGGTGATGAACTGGTATTTGTAGCCCAGCGCCGACAGGTCGTCCTGGAACTTGGCGATCTGTGAGTCGTTGAGGTTCTTCTTCCAGTTGAAGGATGGCGAGCAGTTGTACGACAGCAGCTTGCCCGGGCAGGCCTTGAGCACGGCCTGCGCGAATTCACGCGCAAAGCCGATGTCCGGCACGCCGGTCTCGCACCAGACGAGATCAGCGTAAGGCGCATAAGCAACACCGCGCGAGATGGCCTGTTCCAGGCCGTTCTTGACACGGTAGAAGCCTTCCGAGGTGCGCTCGCCGGTGGCGAAGCGCTTGTCGTTGGCGTCATGGTCGGAGGTCAGCAGGTTGGCCGCTTCAGCATCGGTACGGGCCAGCACGATGGTCGGCACGCCCATGATGTCGGCGGCGAAGCGCGCGGCGACCAGTTTTTCGATGGCTTCCTGGGTCGGCACCAACACCTTGCCACCCATGTGGCCGCACTTCTTGACCGCAGCGAGCTGGTCTTCGAAATGCACGCCGGCGGCGCCGGCGGTGATCATGTTCTTCATCAGTTCGAAAGCGTTGAGCACGCCACCGAAGCCGGCTTCCGCGTCCGCCACGATCGGCAGGAAGAAATCGGTGAATTCCTTCGAGCCCTTCTCAATGCCGCGCGACCACTGGATCTCGTCGGCGCGCTTGAAGGTATTGTTGATACGGCGAACCATCGTCGGCACGGAGTCGTAGGCATACAACGACTGGTCTGGGTACATGGTTTCGGAGGTGTTACCGTCGGCAGCAACCTGCCAGCCGGACAGGTACACGGCTTCGAGGCCGGCCTTGGCCTGCTGCATGGCCTGACCGGCGGTGATCGCGCCGAAGGCATTGACGTAGCCCTTCTTGGCGCCGCCATTGACGGCCTTCCACAACTTCTCGGCGCCCTGCTTGGCGAGCGTGTGCTCAACCTGCACGCTACCGCGCAGACGCACGACGTCGGCTGCCGAGTAGTTGCGCTTTACGTTCTTCCAACGCGGATTACTGGCCCAGTCCTGCTCCAGCGCCTTGATTTGTTCGTCACGAGTCATAACCGACATTCCTCTTGGAGGGTCCCTTGAAAGTAGAAAAGATCACAGCCGTGCCGCACGGACCCCGCGGCGACGTCTGGAAAAACGT
>JBOICL010000089.1:0-5510 GCA_050740055.1 Stenotrophobium sp. | reverse complement strand
AGCTTGTAGGTCGGGCTGCCGGCGGTGTTGAGCGTGAGGTCGTCGCGCCACAGCTTCGGATACTGGCCGCGGGTGAAATCCACGAAGCCCTGGTAGCGCGCCATCGCCGCCTTGAACAATTCTTCGTGCGTGCCGAGGATGCGCGGCACGCCCATGCCGACCTGCGGGTCGTAGCCCATGAAGCCAGAGAATTCCAGGCGATCCGGATTTGCCGCGATCTGATCCAGCATCTGTCCCAGCATGCCGTTGTTGTTGACGCCGCCACGGTGCAGGCCGACATCGATCTCGATGTTGATACGCATTTTCGTGCCCAGACCCTTCGCCAGTTCCAGGTAATGCTGCATGTTTTCCGGCGTGTCGATCAGCCATTGCAGTTGCCGTGCGGGATCGAAAGTGGTGCCCTTGAGGTTCTTGTAAAACAGTTCGGCCGATCGTGGCGGCAGCGGCTTGCCGATCAGGATGTCGGCGTCGGGGAAAGCCACCGCGTCATCGTTGATAAAGGGCTGGTGAAAGGACATCAGGCGCCGGGTGTCGGCGCGCTTCGAGACATATTCGATGAGTTTGGAGCAGGGCACCGATTTTTCGACGATGCGGTAGTGCCGGGGCTGCACCGGCGAGCGCTTCATCGATGCTGCGATCAGGTCGATGTTGTGGTCGAGGCGGTCGAGGTCGATGAGCATCACCGGGCGCATCGGTCCGTTCTTCTTCAGTTCCTCGTTGAGCGCGCGGAAATAGTCGTCGTAGGGTGCGCCGTGATCGCCGGGGCGCGCGAGCCAGCCGCCGATGACAACCGCGCCGGTGCCGAGCAGGAAGGTTCTGCGTTTCATCGTGTTGCCCTCAGGGGTCGTTTCTTAGCAGCGGACGCCGAAAACCGATCGCAGGTGCGCGTTGAGGAAGCGGCCGGCGGGGTCGAGTTCCTGGCGGATGGCGAGAAAATCCTTCCAGCGCGGGTAGAGTTTGCTCAACTGCGCGGCATTGAGCGTGTGCAGCTTGCCCCAGTGCGGGCGGCCCTCGTACTTCCAGAAGATCGGCTCGATCACTTAGAAGTAGTTGTGGTAGTCCATCTGGTAGTACTGGTGCACCGAGATCGCGCAGGTGTCGCGGCCGTAGAACATCGACAGCGGAATGTCGTCGCGTTTGACGTAGCGGTATTCCAGCGGCACCCACACCGGGATGTTGTTGTCCTGGATGGTCTTGAGGATTTCGCGCACGCAGGCGGGGCCGGCCTCAGCCGGAAGCTCGTACTCCATTTCGAAGAAGCGCACGTTACGGACGTGGGCGAGCACCTTGTAGGAATCGCCGACCGCCTCGGGGAAATCGATCAGATGTTTGGCGATGAAATCGGTGAGCGAAGAACGAAAACCAGGCGCGTTCTTGAGATAGCGCTGCACCATGTCCATCAGGTCAGCGTTTTTCGTGTCGCCGCCGCCGGGATGGGGCCGGTCGTACGTATCGTCCGTGGGATTGGTTGAGGTAGCGATGGACACGTCGGCATGCACCAGCGGGTTCAGCTCGAAGTGATCGTTCTCGCGGATCAGGCGCGGCATGTCTTCGAGCAGTTCCTCGGTGCTCTGCACCCACTGCTTTTCGTGCAGGCGGAAGGCCTTGCGGTTCTGCAGGCGGAAGCGGCTGATGATGCCTAGCGAGCCGAGCGAGACGCGCGCAGCGTCGAAGATTTCGGGGTGATGGTCCTGGTCGCAGTCCAGCATTTCACCCTTGGCGGTAATTAGGCGCAGGCCGGTGATCTGCGTGGAATAGGAGCCGTAGTTGACGCCGGTGCCGTGCGTGGAGGTGGCGCAGGCGCCGCCGAGGGTCTGGTAGTCGATATCGGACATATTGATCAGCGCCAGCCCTGCCGCCTTGAGCGGATCGCCCATTTCCGACATCGGCGTACCTGCCCGCCAGTCCGACTGCATGCTGGCGGCGTCGTGGCCGATCATGCCGCTCAGGTTGCCAAGTGAAACGAGGGTGCCATCGGTGGGCACCAGCGGGCTGAACGAGTGGCCTGTTCCGACCGCACGGATCGTGCCCGCCGCGGCGCCGCGGATCGTCGCCGCCAGATCAGCTTCATTGGCCGGTGCGACGCGCGCTGTGGGAATGCAGCTCTGGCTGCCAGACCAGTTGTGCCAGACGAAGATGCGCTCGCGCAACGCGGCGGCGGCGGCGCGGGGCAGGGCGGCAAGCAGGCTGCCGGCGCCCAGCATCTTGATCAGAGTTCTGCGAGTCAATTCCATTTCAATGCCCGTCGTGTCGTTTTGGTGTCAATGTGCGGGCCATGAATCAGTGCTGGAACGTGGTTCCCGACATGTATTCGATCAGAGCGATGTACTGGTCTTCCTTGCAGTCCATGCAATTCCCCAGCGGCGGCATGCCCTTGTAGCCGTTGATCGTGTGATCGAGCAGCGTATCCCGCCCTTCGGCAATGCGCGCCGTCCAGGCTTTCGAGTCGCCTGCCTGCGGTGCGCCAGAGGCGGGATTGGTATGGCAGGCCTTGCAACTGCGGTCGAAAACCGCCTGCAGCGCGGTTGTCGGCAGGGGGCGGGGGGCGATTGCCGCCGGTGTGGCTTCGGCCGAATTGCCGCTGCCCTTGCTGCAGGCGCCCAGCAGCAGGCCGGGGAGCAATACCAGGAAAAGCGCTAAGGTACGAAACGTCGATGACGCTTTGGATGCGGCTTGCATATCTCATCACCGGAGGTGAGGGCGGCAGTGTGCTGCCAAGGCAAGCCGAAGATTAATCCGTCTTCAGTGTCCAGTCAGGGGCATATCAGGACGGCAAAGGGCGCAGTAACGGCCTATGGGTCGGCTGAAGTTATACGGCGCGGCATGTCAAAACATCCGCGCCAAACAAAAAACCGCCAGGGTGAACTGGCGGGTTTTGTGGGGGACTGCCTCAGATGCCGGGTCCGCTGCCGCTGCCCGGCGTTGCGGCGCCGTCATGTGCGGACATCTCCGGCGGCGCAGGGGCGGCCGGAGTTTCGGGAACGATTTCCGGTGCTTCCTTCTTGCCTTTGGAGGTGGCCAGGAATGCGCGTGACAGCGGGGACGGCGTGATGTCATGCACCACGGACATCACCGGCTGTGCCATCGCAGCGAAGCGTTCGGCCGCGCTTTTCTGTGCGACTGCGACGTTCTGCCGGGCCTGCGTGGCGGTTTTCTGTACCGAGACCTGCGCTTTCTGCGCGGAAGCCTGGACTTTCTTGACCGCTGCCTTGGCCTGCGCCACTGGTTTTTTCGCCGCAGCCTTGGCTCTCGCGACCGGCTTCTTCACGGCGGCCTTGACCCTGGCGACTGGTTTCTTGGCTGCCGCCCTGGCTTTCTCGACGGGCTTTTTAACCGCAGCCCTGGCTTTGGCCACCGGCTTTTTGGCGACGGATTTGGCTTTCGCCTTGGCCTGGTTGCCGGCTTTCTTGACCTTGCTCTGCGCTTTCTTCGCCGAGGCCTTGACCCTGGCGACGGCCTTTTTGGCCGAAGCCTTGAGTTTCGCCAGCTTGCTGGTGGGCTTTGCGGCTTTGCCGCTCTTGACGGACTTCTTCATAAGATTCACGAGCTCCATAACGTTTGCGGCCACGATGGCCAAGGATTCGCGTGCAATTTCGACGACGCGGTTAACCGTTTGCTTCACAGACCCTAGTGTGGTGCCGGACACGCCGCATCGGCATAAGCGGCTTTGTCCAGGCACGAGTAGATTGAGGTGATGGCCGATTCATGTGCGACTCGACAACGCATGGATCGTGTTCTCCCTTGACTTTCCCCCCGAAAAGTGATGGCAGTGTATGAACGTGCCAAGTGCTTGTCAAACACAGCTTTTTCGAGGCTTTCAGCGTGGTTTACGCGTTCGCGGCCGGACAGCTATGATGGCTGTCTATTCATTCTGGCTGCCCGTTTCGGGGCGCTCCGGTTTTCCAATCCCATGAGGTGACTCACCTATGTATCAAGGGCAATCCATCCGCGTAAGCAAGCTGGACGGCGGCATCGCCGAACTCTGCTTCGATCGCAAAGAAGACGCCATCAACAAGTTCGACGCGCGCACGGTCAATGAGCTGCGCGAAGCGGTCGCCGCCGTCCAGAAGGATGGCGCCATCAAGGGCCTGATGGTCACCAGCGCCAAGGACGTTTTCATCGTCGGCGCCGACATCACCGAATTTGGCAAGAATTTCCAGATGCCGGAGGAGGAACTGGCCAAGTGGGCGCTGGAAGCCAATAAGGTATTCAGTTCGGTCGAAGACCTGCCTTTTCCCTCTGTCACCGCGATCAACGGCATCGCTCTCGGCGGCGGCTTCGAGATGGCGCTGTCCACCGATTACCGCGTGATGGCCACGACCGCCCAGGTCGGCCTGCCCGAAGTGAAGCTGGGCATCTATCCCGGCTTTGGCGGTACGGTGCGCTTGCCGCGCTTGGTCGGTGCCGACAATGCGATCGAATGGATTGCCGGCGGCGAGCAGCAGAAAGCCGACGCCGCGCTGAAAATCCACGCCGTCGATGCCGTGGTCGCGCCGGACAAACTTAAGGCTGCCGCGCTCAAGCTGTTGGCGCAGGCCAACGAAGGCAAGTACGACTGGAAGGCGCGCCGCGCGCAGAAGACCGGTCCACTCAAGCTCGACCAGATGTCGTCGATGATGGTGTTCGAGACCGCCAAGGGCTTCATCGCAGGCAAGGCGGGCAAGAACTATCCGGCGCCGGTCGCTGCGGTATCCGCGATCCAGAAGGCCTCCGGCAAGAGCCGTGACGAGGCGCTCAAGATTGAGGGCCAGGGTTTCGCCAAGCTGGCCAAGACTACGGTATCCGATGCGCTGATCGGCCTGTTCCTCAACGACCAGTTGCTCAAGAAGAAGGCCAAGGCCGCGCAGAAACTGGGTAAGCCGGTGAACCAGGCCGCCGTGCTCGGCGCTGGCATCATGGGCGGCGGCATCGCCTACCAGTCTGCGGTCAAAGGCACGCCCATCGTGATGAAGGACATCGCCGACAAGGCGCTGGCCCTGGGCATGTCGGAAGCCAACAAGCTGCTCAGCAAGATGGTCGAGCGCAAGAAACTGACGCCGGAAAAGGCCGGCGACCTGCTGTCCAGCATCCGTCCGACGCTGAGCTACGGCGATTTCCAGAATATCGATGTGATCGTCGAGGCGGTGGTCGAAAATCCCAAGATCAAGAAGAGCGTGCTTGCGGAAGTGGAGGGTGTGGTCAAGCCTGGCACCGTGATTGCATCCAACACCTCGTCGATTTCGATTGACGAGCTCGCCACCGCGATGAAACGGCCGGAGGATTTCCTCGGTATGCATTTCTTCAACCCGGTGCACAAGATGCCGCTAGTTGAAGTGATCCGCGGCAAGAAGAGTTCGCCAGAGGCGATCGCCACCATCGTTGCCTATGCCAGCAAGATGGGCAAGACCGCCATTGTGGTCAACAACTGCCCCGGCTTCCTGGTCAACCGCATCCTGTTCCCGTATTTCGGCGGCTTCATGGCGCTGATCCAGGACGGCGCGGATTTCGTCAAGGTGGACAAGGTCATGGAG
>JBOICL010000088.1:0-3237 GCA_050740055.1 Stenotrophobium sp. | reverse complement strand
GCGATGCTCAGAACGGTCGAGGCTCTGGATCAGTACGTGGATATGAGGTGGAGTTTGCCGGCGATGGTAAGGACGCGCTGGACAAGGCGGTGAAAACTCCTCCGGACCTTATCCTGCTTGATCTTTTGATGCCGGTGCTGGACGGCATCGGATTCCTGCGTGCCTACAATCTCAAAGTACGGCATCCGCAGGTTAAGGTCATCGTGTTCAGCAACACGGAAATGCCCGACAAGCTGCGCGAAGCCAAAGAACTGGGCGCCGTGCGCTACATGGCCAAATTTCACTTCACGCCCACCGCCCTTGTGAGTCTGATCAAGGAGGAACTTGCAGGTTGAGCCAGCAAACGGCAGCCAAGCCTATGCTTGCCTGCTTCGCGTGACGTTTTTTACAGACTCCTTTGCTGCTTTGGAAAACTGTACTGCCTCAACTCTCCGCAATCCGCAGTGACCTCTCCCCAGTTTTTCACCTTCAATGAAAAATGCGCCAGCCCGCAGGTGGGCAGGTTACTGAAATCGCAGCGTCCGAGTTGCAGCGCCAGTTCACTAAGGCCCGGATTGTGGCCGAACAGCATGACGTGGCCGTCGGCATCGTCGAAGCCGCGCAGCAAGTTCAGCAGCGTGTCCGCCGATGCCTCGTAGATGCGCGGCTGCACAAGGATTGCAGCGGGGGCCACGCCCAGCGCCTGCGCGAACACGCGCGCGGTAGTGATGGCGCGCAGCGCGGGGCTGGAAATCAGGCGGTCGGAAGCGGGCAGATGACGTGCCGCCCACTGCGCCATTACAGGCGCGTCGCGCAGTCCGCGTTCGTTCAGCGGGCGCTCGAAATCCGATAGCTTCGCATCGTCCCAGGACGATTTGGCGTGGCGGACCAGGGTGAGCAGGCGCATGGCTCAGGTTTCTTGCTGCGATATCAGATAGACATCGAAACGCGCCTGGGTTCCCTTGAGACTAAGCGAAGGTTCGCGGCCCGCCAGCCAAGGCGCCTTGAGCGGACGCTTGACCACGACTCTTTTGCGCGCGCAGGCGAGGGCGGGCGCAAGCAGCGCATCGGCGTCTGGATCACCAGCGGTGAGGTCGCGGAAGAGCTGCATCTCCTTCTGTGGCAACGCGGATTTGCCGCGATGCGGATACATCGGGTCGAGATAAATCACGTCCCAGTTTCCAGACAGCGCGGCGTTGATGATCGCGAGCGCGTCACCCTCCTGAATGCGGATGCGCCGCGCGACGATGGCCGAGGTTTCATCCAGCAGCGCCAGCCGCTGCGCGTCCCTGAGCAGCGCGAGGATTTGCGGATGGCGTTCGCACATCGTGACCTGTGCGCCTAGGGCGGCGAGGGTGTAGCCGTCGCGGCCGAGGCCGGCGGTGGCGTCGAGCACGGTCAGGCCGTGGATTTTTTGCAGGCCGATGGCGCGGGCGAGCAGTTGCTTCTTGCCTGCGGCGATGCGGCGACGCATTTCGCTGCCGCTCCAGTCGGCGGAGATGGCGCCGTAGTCGGGCCGGTGCAGGGCGCGCAGTTGCAGGCGCCCATCCCGTTCTTCCAGTGCAAAAGAAAAGCCCTGAACCTCGCGGTCCAGGGCCGGTTCTTTTACAGGCTGGGTATCAGGCAAGTTTGGCCGGGTCGAAGAATTCGCCCATGCGCTGCGCCAGCATGAGGTCGCCATCAACCTGCAGCTTGCCGGTCATGAAGGCGGTCATGCCGTTGAGTTCGCCCTTCATCAGGGAGACCAGGTCGTCGTCTTCCATGGTGATGGTCACGTCGCTGGAAGGCGCACTGCCTTCGGTCACGGAGCAGGCGCCGCCCTTGATGGTGGCGTAGGCCGGTTTCGAGCAGTTGAATTGCAGCGTGCAGTCGGTGCCGGCGGCGGCATCCGCGTTGAACGCGGCGGGCAGTTTCTTCAGCAGTGCTAGAGCGTCGGACATCGGAATCTCCGTAAGGGTATGCATAAAATTAAAGGAGGCTGAATCCTACCCGTCGCACCCCAATTAGGCAACGCAAACTTACCTGGAAGTAACGACCATTACCGGCTGCCGGCAGGGCGCGGGGAATCGGCATCGCGCAGCTTTTGCGCGAGTGCCGGCGAAACCAGAATGACGTTGATGCTGGCACCATAGATGCGGCCGCCGGATCGCAGTGCCTTGATGCTTTCGGCATCGCTGCGGTAATCCAGAACCACATAGTCACGTGATTCCTCAAGTTCACCGGTCATGCGTTTGAAGATGCGGAAAAAATGGCCCTTTCCGTGCCCTCCGGAGGCATCCAGTTCGCGCAGCGTCAGCCATCCGGAGTGATTCGCCATTACCGGAATTACCCGTCGGGGTTCTTCGGCGTTTCGAGCAGGAAGTGACCGCGCGCGATGGCGATAGGCACGTCGGGCGATTTCTGCCAGCAGCGGATCAGGACATTGGCCACGCGCAGTCCGGCGCGCGAAACCTCGCAGTCGGCGTGGCAGTCCTCCGGCTGGCCCGGCTTGAGGTAGTCGAGGGAAAAATTGACGGTTTTGGGGATGCGTGTCTCGTCCAGTTGCAGCAGCAGGTGCAGCAGCGCGGCGTTTTCCATGAAGGCCGCGGTGACGCCGCCATGCAGCGCGGGCAGCGCCGAATTGCCGATCAGCGAGGGGCGATAGGGCAGCAGCGAGCGCGGCCGGTTTTCGTGCATCAGCAGGCGCACGCCGAGGAAGCGTGCGTAGGGGATGAGATCGACCAGCGGAGCGAAATCCTGCTGCTCGCGTGCTGCGGCACGCGCTGCGGCGAAAACATTCATGACGTTCATGCGGCCGCTCCGGCGGCGGCGCGCGGCCGCTGGCGCGAGGACAGCATGAAGGCCCCCTGCGAGATGGCGACCACCAGCGCCGGATCGTCCTGCCAGACCGTGGCGCGGGCGAAGGCGATGTTCTCGGTGAGACGGAAGCATTCGGAGCGGCAGATGAGTTCCTGGCCGCGCAGGGCCGGGCGCAGGTAATCCATGCGCAGATCGAGTGTGGCGATGGGGCGGTATTGCCCAAGCCGCGCCAGCACCGAGAGGCCGCTGGTGCTGTCGACGAGCGTGGTGATGACGCCGGTGTGGATGTAGCCACGCACCGTGTCGCCCAGCCATTCATCGCGGTAGGGCAGGCGCGTCTCGACGTGTTCGGACACAACCGCAGTCGCGCGTATGCCGAGTTCGCGCACATGCGGCACGGACTGGGCGAAGCGCGCGTACAGCGCGGCGTGGTAATTGGATGTGGACATGCGCGGGCCG
>JBOICL010000087.1:0-1598 GCA_050740055.1 Stenotrophobium sp. | reverse complement strand
CGTAGGCCATCGGAATGCCCCAGGAAAACGCGATGCCGAGGTAAGCCTGCGGCATCGCGATCCAGCGTTTCATGAACGGATAACTGCCCGCCAGCAGCGCGCCGGGAATCGCCAGCAGAATCGCCAGCTCGTTCTTCAGCGCGGTGAGCAGGCCGAAGGCGATCAGCGATACCGCGACGAACAGGCGGATCGCTTCGTCCGGCCGGATGCGTCCCGCCGCGAGCGGGCGGTCCTTGGTGCGCGCGACATGCGGATCGAAATCGCGATCCGCGTAATCGTTGATCGCGCAGCCCGCTGATCGCATCAGCAGCGTGCCCAGCACGAACACGAACAGCACCAGCGGCGGCGGCACGCCGCCGGCCGCGAACCACAGCGCCCACAGCGTCGGCCACAGCAGCAGCAGCGCGCCGATGGGCTTGTTCAGGCGCATCAGCACCAAGTAGTCGGTGAGTTTCTGTTTGAGCATGTCCGTTATTAGACGCCATTACATCCTGCGCGAAAATGACATTCACACCTGCGCATATTTCTCGACATCGCCGACCCAGCGCGCAATCAGTAGCCGCGCCTCGCGTGCATGCTGCGCGAGCCAGTCGTCGGCGAGCTTCTGCAGTGGCGGGATCAGCGCCGCGTCGCGCACCGGGTCGGCAAGCTTCAGGCCGATCAGCCCGGTCTGGCGGCGGCCGAGAATCTCGCCGGGGCCGCGCAGTTCCAGGTCCTGCTGCGCGATCTGAAAACCGTCGTTGGTGGCGCGCATCACCGCCAGCCTTGCGCGCGCCGTGTCGGACAGCGGCGACTGGTACATCAGCACGCACTGCGACTCCAGCGCGCCGCGGCCAACACGGCCGCGCAGCTGGTGCAGTTGCGAAAGACCCAGGCGTTCGGCGTTTTCGATGATCATGATGCTGGCCTTGGGCACATCGACGCCGACCTCGATCACCGTGGTCGCGACCAGCAGTTGCGTCGCGCCTTCCTTGAAATCGCGCATGGCCTGATCCTTCTCTTGCGCTTTCATGCGGCCGTGCACCAGACCCACGCGCAGCTGTGGCAATTCCTCGCGCAGCTTCTTCGCGGTCTCTTCCGCCGCCTGCGCCTGAAGATTCTCTGATTCCTCGACCAGCGTGCAGACCCAGTAGGCCTGCCGCCCCTGCGCACAGACTTCGCCGATGCGCGCCAGCACGTCCGGCCTGCGCTCGTTGCTCATCGCCACCGTCAGCACCGGCGTGCGGCCCGGCGGCAGTTCGTCGATCACGCTCACGTCGAGATCGGCGTAGAGCGTCTGCGCCAGCGTGCGTGGAATCGGCGTCGCCGACATGATGAGCTGGTGTGGAGCCAACAAATCTGGCCCCTTGTCGCGCAGCGCCAGACGCTGCTGCACGCCGAAACGGTGCTGCTCGTCGACCACCACCAGCGCGAGTTTTCGGAACTGGACGGCGGACTGGAACACGGCATGCGTGCCAATGACGAGTTGCACTTCGCCCGCTGCGACACGCGCCAGCGCCTTGTTCTTTTCGGACTTCTTCAGCTTGCCGGCCAGCATTGCGACATCGAGACCCAGCGGCGTAAACCATTTGCGGAAATTCAGATAGTGCTGCTCCGCC
>JBOICL010000086.1:0-1485 GCA_050740055.1 Stenotrophobium sp. | reverse complement strand
GGCAGCCGCGTCGCCATCGCCGTGCTCAATCTGCAGAAGACGCGCCTCAACGATCCTTTCAGCTGGTTCCTCGGCACCGAGGACAATCCCGGCGATTACCGCTCCTCCGGCTGCTCCGCCTGCCACGTGGTCTATGCCAACGACCGCGATCCGAAACACTCCGGGCCTTACGCGCCCTACGGCCATGACGGCGCCACGCAAGAGGCTGATGCGACCATTCCCAGAAACGAGCCGGGCCATCCGCTCAAGCACCAGTTCACGCGCGCGATTCCGACCAGCCAGTGCATGGTCTGCCACATGCACCAGCCCAATATCTTCCTCAACTCCATGCTTGGTTACACCATGTGGGATTACGAGGCCGATGCGCCGAGCATGTGGCCGAAGCAACAGAAATATCCGAACGCGCAGGAAACCCGCGAGATCAACGAGCGCAATCCGGAAGGCGCCGCCCCGCGCGGCAACTGGAGCGACCCGGAATTCCTCGGCAAGGTCTGGGACCTGGATCCCAAGCTCAAGGACACGCAGTTCGCGGACTACCACGGCCACGGCTGGAACTTCCGCGCGGTGTACAAGCGCGACCGCAAGGGCGATCTGCTCGACAAAGACGACCGGATCGTCAGCGACGACGACCCGCAAAAATTTCACAAGGCCGTGCACCTGTCGTCGATACACGTGGACAAGGGTATGCACTGCGTGGATTGCCATTTCGGCCAGGACAGTCACGGCAATGGTCACATCTACGGCGAAGTCGCGCAGGCCATCGAGATCGACTGCCAGGACTGCCACGGCACCGTGGACCGCTATCCGGCACTGCGCACCTCCGGTCCCGCCGCGCCGCCCGGCGGCACCGATATGGCGCAGATGCGCACCGAGGATGGCCGCCTGCGCTTCGAGTGGATCGGCGACAAGCTGTATCAGCGCTCCTCGGTGACACCGGGCCTGCAATGGGAAATCCACCTGGTGAAAGATTCCGTCACGCCCGGCAATCCGCACTACAACCCCAAGGCTGCGCGCGCCAAGCTGATGTCGCGCGATACTGCGACGCAGGACTGGGGGCTGAAAGTGAAACCGGCGGATCGCGCGCACCAGGACAGCGAGATGCTGTGCGTCACCTGCCACAGCTCGTGGACTACGTCGTGTTTTGGCTGCCACCTGCCGATCGAGGCCAACTGGAAAAGCCCGGTACACCACTACGAGGGCGGCGATACGCGCAATTTTGCGACCTACAACCCTCAGGTGGTGCGCAACGACTTCTTCATGCTCGGCCGTCACGGCGAGGCCAAGGGTTATCGCATAGCGCCGGTGCGCTCATCCTCGGCGCTGGTGCTCTCGTCCACCAACGCGAATCGCGAACACATCTACATCCAACAGCCGCCGGTCTCGTCGGCAGGATTTTCCTCGCAGGCTTTCGCGCCGCATTACCCGCACACCGAGCGCACGGTCGAAACCAAGCACTGCGACGATTGCCATCTGTCGAAAGACAAC
>JBOICL010000085.1:0-1300 GCA_050740055.1 Stenotrophobium sp. | reverse complement strand
CCCAGCGCCGTGCCCATGAACGGCGCGGTGCAGGGGCTGGCGACGACGGTCGCGAGCACGCCGGTGAAGAAGGAGTTGGCATAGCCGCCGCCCTGCGTCAGCGACTGGCCGAGGCCCATGACGCTGGTGCCGATTTCCACCGCGCCGGACAGCGCCAGCCCCAGCGCGAACAGCAGGTAGATCAGCACCGCGACGAACACCGGCGATTGCAACTGGAAACCCCAGCCGATAGCTTCGCCGCCGGCGCGCAGCGCCAGCAGTACGGCGGCGACGGCGGCGCAGGACAGCACGACGCCCGCGGTGTAAGCCAGCGCGTGAGCACGCTGCCGCGCCGTGTCGTGGCTGCGCCCCTGCATGACCGAGAGCGCCTTCAGCGACAGCACCGGGAAAACGCAGGGCATCAGGTTGAGCAGGACGCCGCCGAGCAGTGCGAACAGCAGCACCATCAGCAGGCCATGATCGCCGGCCGCGCTGGCGGGTTCGGTGGATGCGTTCGCGGAGGCATTTGCCGCGACCGGTGTCACGGCGCCCGCTTGTCCACTGATGTCGTAAGCGCGGGTGCTGCCATGATCCAGCACCTCCAGCACGCCGCGTAGTTCGGCGGGCGCGCTGATGAAATAGGCGTTGAGCGCCTGTGACATTTTCAGTACGCCGCCGTCGAGACTCGTGCGCAGCGGTGCGGCGTGGTTGATGAGGTCGCTGGCATAGGGGAAAAACGCGATGCCGCTGGCGGAAGTGAAGCTCCCGCCGCTGATACTGAATGACAGATCGCGCTTATCGGTGCCGAATAGCACTTTCCAGCCAGCCGGCATCGCGCCCGGCAGGCGCGCGCGCGCCTCGGCAAAAGCCTGCGTCCAGCGCGGGTCCGGCAGCGGCGCGGCGCTGAACGGCAGCGTGAGGTCCAGATCGGCCTTGCCCGGAATACAAACATCGGCGCACACCAGCCACTTGGCCTCGGTGCGCAGGTTCACCGGCGTGCCCGCCGGCCAATTATTCGGCAGGCTGACCGGCACCAGGTGCAGGGTCTGCTCGCCGTAGCCGTAAATGGTCAGGCCGCCGAGCGCGAATGCTTGCGGATACGGCCACTGGATCGCGCCCGCGCTGACGCCGGTGGGCAGGGTCCAGTTCAGCGACGTGGGAATGCCGGAGTCGCCGGGGTTCTGCCAGTAGGTGTGCCAGCCGCTGTCGGGTTTCAGGCGCAGCGCCACCCAGTTTTCGCCGGGCGCGAGCGCGGTGTGCTCGGCGATCAGTTCGGCTTCGATGTGGTCGGTGCGCACCGGCGCGGCGTGGGCGCTGAATG
>JBOICL010000084.1:0-2226 GCA_050740055.1 Stenotrophobium sp. | reverse complement strand
GCCGTGAGCAGCTTGGCGCAGAGCGTGATCAGCTCGACGTGGTCGCGCTGCGTGTCCAGCGTGCCTTCCATTTTTTTTGAGTTTGAGAAGGTCGGCGGATCGCAAAGAATGAGGTCGTAACGCGCGGACTGCGGATTGGCCGCCTGTTCGCGCAGCCATTGCAGGCAGTCGGCGCGCAGCAGTTGGTGCCGTTCATTGGCGCGCGATGAGGCTGTCGGGCGGTTATACAGATTGCGCGAGGGAATGCCGCTGCCACGACTGCCCCAGGGCGATGCGGAGGTGGATTTTTCGCGGCTCATCGGCAGCGCGGCGGTATAGCCGTTGAGCTTGAGATTGCGCTCTGCCCATTCCAGGTAGGTGTTGGACAGGTCCACCGATACCGTCTGCGCCGCGCCGCCGACTGCCGCGTGCACCGTGGCGGAAGCGGTGTAGGCAAACAGGTTCAGAAAGCGCTTGCCCATCACTTCGCGCTGGATGCGCAGGCGCAGCGGACGATGATCGAGGAACAGGCCGGTATCGAGATAATCCTCAAAGTTCACTAATAGCCGGCAGCCATGCTCCTCGACTTGCAGGAACTCCTCCTGCTCGCTCATTTTCTGGTATTGCGCCGTGCCTTTCTGCGCGCGGCGGATCTTGTAGTGGATGCGCGAGCCGGGGACTTCCAGGATCTGCTGGATCTGCGTCAGCGCCTCGCGCAGACGTTTCTCGGCTTTCACCGGATCGACGGTTTTCGGCGCGGCGTATTCCTGCACATGCACGTGCAGCTCAGCGGACTGGTACACGTCCACCGCGAGGTTGTAGTCGGGCAGGTCGGCATCGTAGAGACGGTAGTTGTTGACGCTTTCGCGCTTGGCCCATTTATCGAGCTGCTTGAGGTTCTTGCGCAGACGATTGGCAAAGTCCTCGCCGCCACCGGCACTGACCGCGCTGGACTCCGTGAGCACGGGCACCTCGAAGTTGAGCAGCTTGCAGGGCAGAGCGCCGTTGAAGAGTGCGTACATTGAAGTTGTGCGCAGGCCGATACGCGGCCCGAGGTCGGGTCGGCCGGTGAACACTGAAGCGTGCCAGCCACCGAAGTGCTGCTTGAGCGTCGCGCCGAGCAGCGAGTAGAGCTTGATGATCTCGGCTTCGGCGCCGAGCCGTTCGCCGTAGGGCGGCTTGGTCACGACCAGGCCCGGCTTGTCGCCGATGGGCTTGGCTTCGGAGGCGTCCATCTGCGTCCACTGGATCAGTGTGCCCAGGCCCGCGCGTTCGGCATTGATGCGTGCCGACTTGACCGCCGCGCTGGATAAATCCTGACCTAACATCAGCGGCAGCGGCTTGGCCAGCCCTGCCGTTTTTCGCGCCTGCGCTTCCGCGCGCAGGTCTTTCCAGATTTTCGGTTTGTGGTCCAGCCAGGCTTCGAAGCCATAACGCGCGCGTGCCAGGCCCGGCGCGATATCGGCGGCCATTAGCGCGGCCTCGATGACCAGCGTGCCGGAGCCGCACAGCGGATCGAGCAGCGGCGCGTCCTGCGCCGCCAGTTCCGGCCAGCCGGCGCGAATGAGAATGGCGGCGGCGAGATTCTCCTTGAGCGGCGCTTCGACGCTGCGCGTGCGGTAGCCGCGCTGGTGCAGGCTCTCGCCGGCGAGGTCCAGGCTCAGCGTGCCGTTGAGCTTGTCCATGTGCAGGTGGATGCGGATGTCGGGACTTTCGGTGTCCACGTTCGGACGCTCGCCGCCAAGGGCGCGGAAGCGGTCGGCGATGGCATCTTTCACCTTGAGGCCGGCGTAATGCGTGTGGGTGACGTTGGGCGAGTGACCGGCGACTTCGATGGCGAAGCTGGAGCGGAGGTCGAACAGTTCCGGCCAATCGATGGCCTTCGCCGCTTCGTAGAGCGCGTCCACGCCGGTGAGCGGAAAAGTGCTGAGCGGCATCAGCACGCGGCTGGCGAGGCGCGACCACAGGCAGGCGCGGTAGGCGGCCAGCAGCTCGCCCGCGCAGGCGACGCCGCCGTTGCGTTCCTTGACGCCGGTGGCGCCGAAAGTACCGAGTTCCACTGCCAGCAGCGATTCCACGCCGCGAGGGCAGGTGGCGAAGAGGGAGATATTTTGCATCGCGCATTATCGCTGTTCTATCGATGCGCGCCCTGTTCGCGGCGTAGGCGTTGGTGCTAATGTCGGCTGACCAAAAACGCTGGAGGAACGCATGACCATACTCGATACCATCATGAATTCGCAGGGCGGC
>JBOICL010000083.1:0-8834 GCA_050740055.1 Stenotrophobium sp. | reverse complement strand
CGATCAGCGTGTCGTAGTGCAGCTCGCCGTACTCGTGCAGCAACACGCGTCGCGCCGGGTCGAGGTCGTAGGCGGTGGCCTGGATCGCGCGCACATTGGGATATTTGCGCAGCACCACGCGCTGCGGCACCGCGATGTCACCCGGCGGCAGCGAGCCCGTCGCCACCTGATAAAGCAGCGGCTGGAACAGCTGGAAGTTGCGCTTGTCGAGCAGCGTGACGCGGAACCCGGACTTGCCGAGGCGCTTGGCCGCATGCAGACCGGCAAAGCCGCCGCCGACAATGACGACGTGATGTTGCGTAGCAGGGGAATTCATGTGTGCGGATGATGTTGCAGTGCAGAAAAATGATAGCAGGCAGACGCCGGTTCCGACAGGCAGAGGAAACCCTGAATAAGCGTCGCGAGCGCAGGCAGGTTGCGTGAGGACGGAGCGCAGGAACCGGAGCATACAGATAGCTATGTGAGGAGTGAGGGCTGGTTCGTGCGAAGCACTGCTTCGCAAAGCCCGAACGAGCACCGCCCTCACGCAAGATGCCAAGCGCAGTAGCTTACTCAGAGTTTCCGCGCAGTTCGGGATACTTGGCCATGAGCCAGCGATCCTGAAAAACATACTGCGCAGTCTGTGCCACGTCGCGCACATACCAGGCATTCACTGCGCCGCCCACCGCCGCGCCCAGCACCGGCACCACACCGATCGCCATGCGCCGGCCGAGCTGCGCGCTCACGCGCCGCGCCACCGTGTGCAGGCTGAACACCGCAGCCTCCTTGGCCAGCTCGCGCTCGGCCGCGCGCTCCAGCCCGCCGCGCAGCGCCGCGCCGGGCAGGTCGATGCCCTCCGTGCGCAAGGCTTCCACCGCTGCGCGTTTCTCGTCTCTGGTGCTGGCCGAGGCGAGCGCAAACACGCCGATCATCAGGTGCTTGCTGGCATCCTCGCCAAAACACAGGCCGACGCGGTGAACGGTGCGCAGCGCGCCCATCAGCAGGGTCGGCACGTCCGCCACCAGTCCCGCCGCGCCGGCCACGCCGAAGACGCCGCCGCTGATGCCGCCCATCGCCATCGCGATACGCGCCTGGTTGCGCGCGAGGTTGTCGCAGACTTCCAGCGGCTGTTCGCGTAACGCAGCCAGTTCGCTGACGCCAGCGCGCTTGAGTATCGAAGAATGGTCCGACAACTTCAGCGCGACACTGCCCGCGCCATTGAGCGCCGCCTCCAGGGCCGACTCCGGGATCACCGCCTGCATGACGCGCCCGGCCATGCCGGTAGGCTTCGACAGCAGGCGCGAGCCGAGGTCGGGCGGCTTCGCCTGCCAGCGGCGCAGATGTTCGTGCTGCTTCCTTTCGTAGGCGCTCAGCATGCTCATGGCGCAAGCATACGTGATTGACAAGCGCGCCACGAAGTCACCACATTGCGCGCATGTGCCTGATCTCTTTTACCTGGCGCGCGCACCCGCGGCATGCGCTCGTGCTCGCCGCCAACCGCGACGAATTCCACGACCGCCCCACGGCGGCGGCGAACTGGTGGGCGGATGCGCCGGACGTGTTCGGCGGCCGCGACCTCAGCCAGGGCGGCGGCTGGCTGGCGCTGAGCCGTCGCAACCGTCTCGCTGCCGTGACCAACGTGCGGCGCATGGTGCCGCTCGATCCGGCCGCGCCCTCGCGCGGCAAACTTGTCGCGGATTTCATGCGCGGCACGCAGTCCGCCGCCGATTTCGCCACGGCGCTAACGGCACGGGCCGGCACTTATGCCGGCTTCAACCTGCTGCTCTACGACGGCGATGAGCTGATCTACGCGAACAATCACCCGGTTCCGGTATGGACGCGGGTGGAGCCCGGTGTGCACGGCCTGAGCAACGCCGCGCTGGATACGCCCTGGCCCAAGCTGCGCCGCCTGCGCCAGCAGGTCGCGGACTGGACCACGCGCGACGAGGCCGATCCGCTGCAACTGTTCGCGCCGCTGTCCGACCAGCGCCCCGCGCCCGACGCCGAACTGCCCGACACCGGCGTCGGCATCGAGATGGAACGCTTCCTGTCCTCAGCCTTCATCCGCAGTGCGCGCTACGGCACGCGCTGCAGCACGGTGCTGACGTTCGATGCGGCAGGCCCGACGTTTTTTGCCGAGCGCCGGTTTAGCGCCGATGGCAAAAACGGGGGAGAGACCCGCGAAACCTTTGGCCGCGACTCAAAGTAAATTGTCATGCCAGCCAAGGAATTGTTTGTCGATTTTCCGGTGGAGCCGTATCGCCACCGGGACTAGGATGCACGCATGAAATCCCTGCCGCCCATCGCCGAAATGCAGCGCACCTATCTCGCTTCCGACGCGGGCTACGACGGCGTGTTTTATCTCGGCGTGCGCACTACCGGCATTTTCTGCCGGCCCTCGTGCCGGGCGCGCAAGCCGCTGCCAAAGAATGTCGAGTTCTTCGCCAGCGTGAAGGAGGCGGTCTTCGCCGGCTACCGCGCCTGCAAGCGCTGCCATCCGCTGGACGCGCCCGGTAAGCCGCAGGCCTGGGCGCAGAAACTGCTCGACCGCATTGCGGCGGCACCGCAGCAGCGCATCCGCGACGGCGACCTGCGCGGCATGGGCATCGACCCGGCGCGGGCGCGGCGCTATTTCCAGCAGCACTACGGCATGACGTTTCATGCCTACGCACGAGGACAACGCATGGGCAAGGCACTGCAACAGATCCGCAACGGCACCCGGCTAGATGATGTCGCGCTGGGCCACGGCTACGACTCGCACAGCGGTTTCCGAGAAGCCTTTGAGCGCAGCTTCGGCGGCGCGCCCGGCCAGAATCGCGAGCGGGACTGCATCTACATCGCCTGGGTCGAGAGCCCGCTGGGGCCGATCGTCGCCGGCGCCAACGCCGAGGGCGTATGCCTGCTGGAGTTCACCGACCGTCGCATGATCGAGACGCAGTTCCAGAGCCTGCGCAGGCATTTCCGCTGCGCGCTGGTGCCGGGCGAGAACGCGCACCTGAAGAAACTAAAAGCCGAGCTGGCAGATTATTTTTCCGGCAAGCTCAAGACCTTCTCGGTGCCGCTGGTGTATCCGGGCACGGAATTCCAGCGCAAGGTCTGGGACGAGTTGCAACGCATCCCCTACGGTGAAACCTGCTCTTACGAAGCCTTGGCCCAGCATGTCGGCGTGCCCGACGCCTGCCGCGCGGTCGGCACCACCAACGGTCTCAATCGCATCGCTATCGTTATCCCCTGCCACCGCGTGGTGAACAAGAGTGGCAAGCTCGGCGGCTACGGCGGCGGCCTGTGGCGCAAGCAGGCGCTGCTGGATCTGGAACGCGGCGACACGCAGCAGCGATTGCTCTGAGAGGTGCGCAGTAAAACTTGCAGAGATTTCAGCGCCAGTCCCTTATCATGCCCGGCACTTTTCCTGACTCCTCCGCAAGGCCGCTCACGTGAACGATTTCCTGCAAGTCCTGCTCCTCGGCATCATTGAGGGCATCACCGAATTCCTGCCAATCTCCAGCACTGGCCACCTGCTCATCGCCGAACACTGGCTGGGCGAGCGCTCAGACGTGTTCAACGTCGTGATCCAGGCCGGCGCGATCCTCGCGGTGACGCTGATCTACCGGCAGCGCCTGTGGACGCTCGCCACAGGTTTCGCCAAACCGGAAAACCGCGATTACGCGCTCAAGCTCATCACCGCCTTCCTCATCACCTGCGTGATCGGCCTGGTCGTGACCAAGCTCGGCTTCAAGCTGCCGACTGAGATTTCGCCGGTCGCCTGGGCGCTGCTCATCGGCGGCGTGTGGATGCTCGCGGCGGAATGGTTCGCGGCGCAGCGGCCGGATCATGACTACATCACCTGGAAAGTTGCCATCGCCGTCGGCCTCGCGCAGATGGTCGCGGGCGTTTTCCCCGGCACCTCGCGTTCGGCCGCCACGATCTTCGCCGCCATGCTGATCGGCGGCACCTCGCGCGTCGCCGCCACCGAGTTCGCCTTCCTCGTCGGCATCCCCACCATGTACGCCGCCAGCGGCTACGAGCTGCTCAAGAATCTGCACCACCCCGCAGCCACGCCGGAAAACTGGGGCGACCTCGCGCTGGGCTTCGTGATCTCCGGCATCGTCGCCTTCATCGCCGTGAAATGGCTGCTCGGTTTCATCCAGACCCACCGCTACACCAGCTTCGCCGCCTACCGCATGGCGCTGGGCGGCGCACTGCTCGTCGCCATTTCGATGGGGACGTTGCAGTAGGCTGATTTGTGTCACCCGCCCGCTCTTGCGAATTCGCAGTGAGCGTTTGTTATTTTATATTAACTATATTTATATATAGACAATAATATATAACAAAAGTGGCACACCTTTCTGCGAGAGCGGGTGCTGTCGAGAAAGAGGGTTGATGCAGCGCGTGCGGTGATAGACATTAGGAGAGACGCGATGACCTTACATGCACCGGTTCTGGCGTTCCATATTGCTTGCGGTGTCAGCGCCCTGATACTCGGCCTAGTAGCCATGCGCGCCAGCAAGCGCCGCGGACTGCACACAAATGCTGGAGAAATCTATCACTGGCTGATGGCCAGCGTTTTCGTTTCGGCCTGCGTGCTCGCCATTCTGGCCTGGCAAAGACTGTGGTGGTTTCTGCCGATCGCCGCCGGTTCCTATGCCTTCGCCTTGCTGGGCTATCTCGCGGCTAAGCTGCGCTGGCGCAATTGGCTGCGGTATCACCTGATCGGCCAAGGCGGTTCCTATATCGCCATGACTACCGCAGTGCTGGTCGTGAATGTAGGGATCGGCGCCTGGTGGGCCTGGATACTGCCGACCCTTATCGGCTCACCCGTGATCGCGTGGATAGTCCGCGAGGTCGCGATGGGCCGGAGACCGAAATATCCGTGAGCAGTTCGTAGGATGCGATGAACGAAGTGAATCGCATCCATCACGCAGGATGGAATTCTCTCACGATCATTCCATCCTGCCTCGTTGCGCTTCCTTCCAAGCCTTCAGCGCCAGCACGCGCCGCCGCTTCATTTCCTCACCCACCTGCGCGCCGATAAATCCATCCGCCATCACTTCGCGCGCTTGGATTTTCAGGGCGACCGCCGCCGCTACCCGCAGGTAGCGCGGCGGCGCGTAATCGCTGTCCTCGTGTCCCTTGCGCCCGCGCGCGTCGCAGATGCAGGCGATGAGCGCCTGCTCGAACACTTCCGGGCGGCGCAGCGCCTGCATGCGCTCCAGCAGGTCCAGCAACGTCTGCGGACGCAGTTCGTCGGCGCGATGGACGTTGAGGTGGTCGCGCGTGACGATCAGCGCGAGGTCGCGGCAGGCGGCGGGCAGACGCAGGCGCGCGCAGAACTGTTCCACTAGGGGCACGCCGCGCTGGTCGTGCATGCGGTGACTCGGCAACTGCGCGACCGGTGTCGCGGCCTTGCCCAGATCGTGCAGAAGCGCGGCGACGCGCACTTCCAGCGGCGCGTGCAGGCGCGCGGCCATGTCCACGCACAGCATCACGTGGACGCCGGTGTCAATCTCCGGGTGATACTGCGCGGGCTGCGGCACGCCGAACAGCGCGTCGATTTCCGGCATGACGCGCGCCAGCGCGCCGGCTTCGCGCAGCGTGCGGAAAAACGTGCTCGGCTGCTCGTGCATCAGCGCGCGCGACATCTCCTTCCACACGCGCTCCGGCGACAGCGCGTCGGCTTCACCCGCCGCGACCATCTGCCGCATCAGCGCCATTGTTTCGTCCGCGATACGGAAACCCAGGGGCGCGAAGCGCGTGTGAAAGCGCGCGATGCGCAGGATGCGCACCGGGTCTTCGGCAAACGCTGGCGAGACATGCCGCAGGACTTTCGCTACAAGATCGCGACGCCCGCCCTGCGGATCGATGATGGGGCCATCGCCATCCTGTGCCATGGCGTTGACGGTGAGGTCGCGGCGCACGAGGTCATCTTCCAGCGTCACTTCGGGGCCGGTGTGGAACGCGAAGCCGTGATAGCCGCGCGCGGTCTTGCGCTCGGTGCGCGCCAGCGCGTATTCCTCTTTCGTTTTCGGATGGAGGAACACCGGGAAATCCTTGCCGACCGGCTGGTAACCCGCCGCAGCCATGTCCTCCGGCGTCGCACCGGTGACGACCCAATCTTTTTCACGCACCGGCAGGCCCAGCAGCGCATCGCGCACCGCGCCGCCGACCAGGTAGGTTTTCACGATCCTGCCTTTACGACCGGCTGCAGCAGGTCGGAAACATCCTGCGCCTTGCCGGTTTCGCGCCAGCCGAACACCGCGACATGCCAGACGATGCGCTGGATGTAGCTGCGCGTTTCGTTGAAGGGAATGTTCTCGATCCAGATATCGGCATCCTGCGTCGTATCCGGCAGCCAGCGCGCGACCGCTTTCGGGCCGGCGTTGTAGGCGCCCAGCGCGAGGATGTAGCGCCCGTCGAACTTGTCGCGCAGCTCGCGCAGGTAGGCCGCGCCCAGCGGCACGTTGATCTCGGGCCGGAACAGATCATCGATCGAGGGCGTGGGCTGCTTCCAGCGCCGCGCGACTTCGCGCGCAGTCGGCAGCAGCAGTTGCAGCAGGCCGTAAGCGTTGGCGCGCGACACCGCCTGCGCGTCGTAGAGGCTCTCCTGCCGCAGCACGCCATAAATCCACGCCGGCGGCAGGCCGCTGAGCGCGGCGGCATCGTTGACCGCCTTGTCGTAAGGCAGCGGATAGGTGACGTCGAAATCGTCGAAGGCCGCAGCCGAGGCCAGCGCCGGTATCGCCTGCGCGGGCCAGTCCCAGGACGAGGCGAGCAGGCCGGCCTGGATGCGCGCATCCGGCGGCAGATCGCGCATCGCACCGCGCCATTCCGCCGTGGCCCAGGCGTCCTGCCCGGCGCGGTGCAGTTCGCGTGCGCGGATCAGTGCGTCATTGGCCGAGAGTTGTTTCCAGATCGCCGGGTCGGGCGCGACCGGCTGCGGATGTGGCTCGTAGTCGCGCTGCAAGCGCCACGCGGCAAGCAGAGGGAAATAGCCGTTCTGCGCGCTGAGCGATGCAAACAGCTTCTTCGCTTCGGCCTCGCCCGCCGCATGCTGCGCCAGCATGCGTGCACGCCAATAGACCCAGCGGTCCTGCTCGCGCAGAGGCTTGGGCATGTGTTCGATCCACGACTGCGCCAGCCGCCACTGGCCGTTCCAGATCGCGGAGCGCGCGCGCCACTCAAAGATTTTTTCGTCCGCCAGCCGCTCCGGCACCTTGCGGAAATAAGTCAGCGCCTCCGAGCGGCGGCTCAGGCTCAGGCCCAGCGCGAGAGCGACGGCGTAGGGAATTGCGGCGTCATCGTGGCGCAGCCTGCGCGCGCGCAGCAACGGCTCGTACAGCTTGAGCGCCGCGTCCGGATCGGATTTAGCCAGGCGCGTGTAGCCGTCCAGCAGCGCGGGTGGCTCCACAGGCGCGCGCGGATTTTTCACCAGCAGCGTCAACTCGTCCTGCGGCGCGCGGATCAGCCGCGCCCAGCGCAGCAGAGGCGCGGCCTGCTCCGGCGGTAAGGGTTGCGCGAGGAATTCCGCCAGGTCGGCATTGCCGGCGGCCAGCGCCAGCCTTGCGCGCTGTTCGCGCAGCGCGGGCGTGAACCAGCCCTGCTGGTCCATCCAGTCGAAAGCGGGCGTGCAAGTCTGCGGCAGCTTCTGGCCGGTCATCCACAGCTTCAGCCCTTCGTCTCGCAGCGCGTCGCCCTGCCCGGTCTTGATGCGCGCGAGCAGGTACTGGCAGCGCAGATCGGCGTTGGCTGCGTCGGCGTTCCAGTTCCTGATAAGCGCGGCCCAGTCCTGCCGCTGCGCGAGGTTTTGCAGCCACGCCGTGCGCAGTTCGCGCGCCACCGGCAGCGCGGCGTATTGCTTCAGGTAAGCATCCACGGCGGCGTCCGTTGCCGGACCCGGCGCGGATTTCAGTTGCTGCTGCAAACGCGCCGCGAGCACATAGGGATACAGCACATAGCCGCGCAGAGCAGTGGAATCGGCCTGAGCCGTCTCGCCGGCGGCGGCGCGCGTGATCGCCGCGCTGAACTCGGCACGCACGCCGGCCCAGTCGTCCGGCGTCTGCGCGCACAGCGGCGGCAGCCAGAGGACGAGGCAGAGCAGGATCAGGCGCAGCGGGACAGGCTTCATGGTCATCCGGGATTCGCGTTTTCCGCATTGTAGAGCGCGTAGGGAGGCACCCGCGATTTTCTCGGTCACTCGCCCAAAAGAACGAGGACGGGCGCGGAGCTTCCCTTATAATCCGCGCCTCGTTTGCTCCCGATACCGAGTCCGTTCATGTCCCAACTCGTCAAACCCCACGGTGGCGGCGCGCTTAAGCCGCTGCTCCTCGAAGGTTCCACCCGCGTTGCCGAACTGAAACGCGCCGCGACGCTGCCGCGCGTCAACGTCAGCTCGCGCGAAGCCGGCGACATCATCATGCTCGGCATCGGCGGCTTCACCCCGCTGAGCGGCTTCATGAACAAGGCCGACTGGCAGGGCGTGTGCGACCAGATGAAGATGGTCAATGGACTGTTCTGGCCGATCCCGATCACGCTCTCGACCAACCAGGCCACCGCCGACGGTCTCAAGACCGGCGCGGACGTCGCGCTGTACGACCCCGAGCGCAACGAAATCCTCGCGACGATGACCGTCACCGAGAAGTACGGCATCGACAAGGCGCACGAGTGCCAGCAGATCTTCAGCACCACCGACGCCGCGCATCCCGGCGTGAAGATGGTGATGGAACAGGGCGAGGTAAATCTTGCCGGTCCAGTCAAGGTGCTGAGCCAGGGCGAGTTCCAGACCCAGTACGGCGAAATGTTCATGACGCCCGCGCAGACGCGCGCCGAGTTCGAGAAGCGCGGCTGGAAGAAAGTCGCGG
>JBOICL010000082.1:0-2332 GCA_050740055.1 Stenotrophobium sp. | reverse complement strand
GCTTTACATCCAAACCCGCGATCTTGCCGGCGTCCTTGGTCGCCTGGCGCTGACTGTCGTTGAAGTAGGCCGGCACGGTGATGACCGCTTCCGTGACCTTCTCGCCGAGATAGTCTTCGGCAGTTTTCTTCATCTTGATGAGTACCTGTGCGGAGATCTCCGGTGCGGAAATTTTCTTGCCCTTGACCTCGACCCAGGCGTCGCCGTTGGCGGCCTTGACGATCTTGTAGGGCACCATGGCGATGTCCTTCTGCACCACGCCATCTTCGAAGCGGCGGCCGATGAGGCGCTTCACCGCATAGACGGTGTTGTGCGGATTGGTCACCGCCTGGCGCTTGGCCGAGCGGCCAACGATGATCTGGCCGTCGTCCGCATAGGCGACGATGGATGGCGTGGTGCGCTCGCCTTCTGCGTTCTCGATCACCTTGACGGTGGTGCCTTCCATGATGGCGACGCAGCTATTGGTGGTGCCGAGGTCGATGCCGATGATCTTTGCCATGTTGCTACTCCGAATCCTGTGTTTGGTGTTGCCAGATATCTGGGGTTGATTGGGTTTGTTTCAAGAGTTTCAGGACTGAACCGGCGCCTTGGCGACCATCACCATGGCCGGCCGCAGCAGCCGCTCGTGCAGCTTGTAGCCCTTCTGCATCACCGCCAGCACGTGGTTGGCGGGCACCTCGGTTGACTCCATCATCGTCATTGCCTGGTGCGCGTCCGGATTGAAGGGTTCGCCCTTGGGATCGAGCTGCCTGACGCCGTGCTTTTCAAACAGCGCGAGGAGCTGGCGATGCGTGAGCTGCATGCCTTCCAGCAGCGCCTGCATCTGCGCCTGCGGCGCATCGGCGGCTTTCAGCCCAAGCTCCATGCTGTCGGCAATCGCCAGCAGTTCGCCGAGCAGCTTTTCGGATGCGTATTTGTAACTGGTGGCGGCGTCGCGCTCGACGCGGCGGCGCGTGTTCTCGGCCTCGGCGGCAGTGCGCAGCTGCGCGTCGCGCGCGGCGGTAGCGCGCGCTTCGGCATCCGCCAGTTGCACCTTCAGCGCTGCGATCTCGGCTTCGGGACCGGCAACGGCCTCGGCTGCGGCGCCTGTAGGCACCTGATTCTCAGGGGTATCGCTCATCATTTTCTCTATCGGCCTCTATGAAACGCGTCCCGCGCCCACCCGCTCTGACGCCACAGACACGGCAATGTGTTTTATTTGACATGCTTATTTGAAATTTAATCAATCTATTTAAACAAGAACAACCAGCCCACACCAATGAGCGGGCGGGCATTGAAACGCATTTGGGGGTCAATCGCCGGCTTTCAAGCCCTGGCTGAGCAGGCGCGCCGTCTCCGAAACCAGTGGAATGATGCGGTGATAGGCCATGCGCGTCGGGCCGATTACGCCGAGTACACCGGCCACCTGCCCATCTACGTAGTAGGGCGCGGTGACGACGCTGCACTCGTCGAGCACGCGGTAGCCGGATTCGTCGCCGATGAAGATCTGCATGCCCTGCGCGTTGAGGCACTGGTCGAACAGCATCAGCAGATCGCGCTTGCGATCCAGCGCGTCGAACAGGTTGCGCAGGCGCGAAACGTCGGCCATCTCCTGGAAACCCAGCAGGTTGGCGCCGCCCGCCAGCACGTAATCCTGTTGCGGCGCCTCGCCCAGCGCCTGCTCGGCCATCATCACCGCGTCGCGCAGGGTCTGGTTGACGCGCGACTGCGCATCCACCACGTCGTCCTGCAATATGCGGCGCAGGCCGGCCAACTCGCGGCCGGCGAAACGCTCGTTGATGTAATTGGCGTAGCGCTCCAGTTCGTCCGCGCCGTAGTCGCGCTCGACGTGAAGAATGCGGTTCTGCACCTCGTGCTGGTTCACCACCAGGATCGCCAGCACGCGGTGTTCGGACAGCGGCAGGAACTCGATACGCCGCAGCACCGCGAGGTTGCGCCGCGGCACCGTCACCACGCCGGCCATGTGCGAGATCGAGGACAGCAGCGCACTGGCGGCCTGCACCAGGTTGTCCGGCGCACGGTCGCGCGGCAACAACTCTTCCGCGATGCTGGAATAGACGTCCTGCGGCAGCGATTCCGGCGCCAGCAGGCTGTCCACGAAATAGCGGTAGCCGCGCGTGGTCGGCACGCGCCCGGCAGAAGTATGCGGCGAGGCGACGAAACCCAGTTCGTCCAGATCGGCCATCACGTTGCGGATGGTCGCCGGCGAAAGTCCCAGATGCGCCATGCGCGACAGCGTGCGCGAACCCACCGGCTGGCCGTCGTGGATATAGCGTTCGACCAGCAGCTTGAGCAGCTCCGCGGCGCGAGGTTCCAGGGTTCGGGACATGAT
>JBOICL010000081.1:0-3984 GCA_050740055.1 Stenotrophobium sp. | reverse complement strand
AGGTCTTCGGATTCGTAATAGTCACTCATCGCCGCTCCTGTGCCGGGTCATACAGTCCCGCGCGTATCTGATCTTAATACGGACGCTGCTTCCAGCCAGATGTTACGCAGAAAAATTCTAGTGTTGGTCGCTCCGCGCCGGCATGCGCGCGGCATGATCCCAGGGGTGCTCGCGCGCCAGCAGGATGTTGAGCAGGTTGTCCTGGAAGTTGATGTTGCCGGTGAGTTGGTCGTGCTGTTCGCACAGGAAGAACGCATAGGCCAGCGGAAAAAACAGGTACTGGTTGCGCGGAACCGTCGGGTCCAGGCTCTGCCGCGCCAGCAGCGAGGACTTGGTCACCTCGCCGTCGCCCGGCTCCAGCATCAGGCGCGTGTAATCCACGCCCGGCACGCGGTGCCGCACCTCGTCCGGGTAGAGCCGCGCCACGGAGTCGCCGTGCTCGTCCTCGACCAGCAGCCGCGCCGGCGTCAGCGTGCAGTCGCCGCCGAACACCACCAGCTTCACCGGCGTCTGCGGCAATGGCACGGTCAGCGACCAGACGAAGCGCCGCGCGCGCTCCAGACGCTTGGCGAAATAGCGTTGCAACACCGCCAGTCCCGCATCAGCAGTTTTCACATCCGCCGAATTTTCGCGGATGTGCCGCACCACTTCGGCATCGAACACCGACCAGCCGTAACCCTGCCAGACCTCGACGTTGAACAGATCGAGGTCCAGCGGCTTGCCGTCCGGCGTCACCAGCCAGTTGTAGATCGGGTGTGGGAACAGCTCGTACATGCTCGGCATGGTCGCCAGCACCTCGGTAGTGATGCGGCGCAAGCCCACCCGCGTGCCTTCGAGAAAGCCGTGAAGCGAGGACACCGAACCGAGATTCGGCGTGCCGAGCAGCACCACGGTGTGCAGCTTTGCGGCGCCGTCGAGGTTCACCGGAAAATCATCGCCATCAAGTACGTCCGCCGTGCCATAGCGCAGGAAGTACCTCACGATCAGGCCGCCCATGCTGTGCGCGATCACGTCCACCTTGAGCCGCGGATCGCCGTAGTCGCGGCGAATCTGCTCGATCAGCGCGTCCAGCTTGCGCGCGCTGACCACATTGTCTTGGCGCCAGTCGTAGGCAAAGACGTAGTAGCGCCGTTGCCGGCCGTCCTGGCGCTGGCCGGGCAGGCCTTGCGCGTAGCCGCCGTACTGCTCCAGCGTGCGGATGATCTGGCCGTAAAAGTCGCGACCGAGCACACCCTCGAACAGGCCGCTGGCCTCGACGCCGTCGTCGATTGGCTCCAGCGTCTTCGGATCGATGCGTAGCGCCAGCCGCGCGTGGTTACCGAACAGCAAGTTCCACAACGATCCGGGCCATATTTCGCGGTGACTGGCGCGCTCGCGCAGGCGCGAGCCAAGAATGCCCGGCACCACGATCACCGGCGGCTGCGGTCCCGCCGCATTGCTGAATTCATATAGCCGCCGCAGGTCGGGGCGCGCGCTATCGGCAGAGCCGCAGGCAACGATGGCTGCGATCAGCACGATCCACACCAAGCCCACCGCCCTGCGCGTCATATCGCCTCCAAAACGCTCCGGCTCTCTGCGCCGAAGGCCGCCTGTTAAACTATGTCACCGTTTCCGCCGTAATGTGTATGTCCGCCGTTCGCCCCGCTGCCCGTTCCCGTAAGACCTCTACGCCCAAAGTCGGCTTCGTCTCCCTAGGCTGCCCCAAGGCCCTGGTGGACTCCGAACGCATCCTCACGCAGATGCGCGCCGAAGGCTACGACACCGTGCCGACCTATGACGCCGCCGACGTGGTCATCGTCAACACCTGCGGTTTCATCGACAGCGCGGTCGAGGAATCGCTGGACGCCATCGGCGAGGCGATGGCCCAGAACGGCCGCGTCATCGTCACCGGCTGCCTTGGCGCCAAGAGCGAGGTGATCCGCGAGAAATATCCGGACGTGCTCTCGATCAGCGGCCCGCAGGATTTCCACAGCGTGATGACCGCGCTGCACAAGGCAGTGCCGCCACAGCACGACCCCTTCATCGACCTGCTGCCGCCACAAGGCATCAAGCTCACGCCCAAGCACTACGCCTACGTCAAGATTTCCGAAGGCTGCAACCACAAGTGCAGCTTCTGCATCATCCCGTCGATGCGCGGCAAGCTGCGCAGCCGCCCGGTGGACGAAGTGCTGCGCGAGTCGGAAAAGCTGGTCAAGGCCGGCGTGAAGGAACTGCTGGTGATCTCGCAGGACACCAGCGCCTACGGCCTCGATCTCAAGTATGCGAAAGCTGCCTGGCGCGAGCGCGAATACGAAACCCGCATGCTCGACCTCTGCGCGGGCTTGGGCGAACTCGGCGCCTGGGTGCGCCTGCATTACGTCTACCCCTATCCGCACGTGGACAACATCATCCCGCTGATGGCGCAAGGCAAAATCCTGCCCTACCTCGACGTGCCCTTCCAGCACGCCTCGAAGAAAGTGCTCAAGGCGATGAAACGCCCGGCCAGCAGCGAGGACACGCTCAAGCGCCTCGCCGCCTGGCGTGCGATCTGCCCGGACCTCACCGTGCGCAGCACCTTCATCGTCGGATTCCCCGGCGAGACCGAAGACGATTTCGCGGAACTGCTGGACTGGCTGCAAGCGGCGCAGATCGACCGCGCCGGCTGCTTCAAGTACTCGCCGGTGGAGGGCGCCACCGCCAACGCCCTGCCCGACTCGGTGCCGGAAGCCGTGAAGGAAGAACGCTATCACCGCTTCATGCAGGTGCAGGCGGACATCAGCGCCGCCAAGCTGCAAAACAAAATCGGCAAGACCATCGAAGTGCTGGTGGACGAAACCGGCGGCGAAGCCGATACACCGTTTATCCTGGGCCGCTCATGGGCCGACGCGCCGGAGATAGACGGCAAGGTGTATCTGAGTTGCGACCGCCCGCTGCGCACCGGCCAGATCGTCCAGGCGCACGTGATGCAGGCAGATGCTTATGATCTCAATGCGGAAGTGCTAAACGACTAAGGTTGAAGGCGGCTGAGGGCACGATGACTTTTAGACAGCAGCTTGAAAAACAGGTGCGAGCCAATTACTGGCGTATAGCAGCCTTATTTGTCACTTATTTTGCAGCTGTCGTCTCCCGAAAATTTTGGCATCCGCCATCGTATTACCCTTTTATTTTGATATTGGCATACATGTGCTTGATCATTTTTATACTCTCTACTGGCGTTCGTTGTCCCAGATGCCTGCATTCTTGGGGGCCATCGGGCAATCGTAGAAACATCTCGCACAAGTCAAAACGCAAAATGCAGTTCTGCCCTTACTGCGCAGTAAATCTAGACGAAGAATCTTAGAGTGGGCGGTGCAGTAGGGCGGGTTAGCGGCATCTTGTCGCGTAACCCGTCAATCGCAGCGACTGTTTTTCATCTCACCCGCTCTCGCATTTCTTCAATCCACATCCGTTATATTTTATTTACTAAATGTAAATATAGTTAATAAAATATAACATTCGTTTCGCAGTAAATAGCAAGAGCGGGTTACCTCAAGTCCAGAGATTGAACAGCGGCACTGTGACCAGCGACAGCAGGATGCCGAGGCCGAGCACGGTGTTGGCCAGCGGTGGTTCGAGATGGTGCTGATCGGCGAGGATGGTCGCGGAAATCATCGGCGCCATGCCGGCTTGCAGCACGGTCACGGTAAGCAGCAGGCCGCCGGCACCGGCGGCGTGGCCGAGCGCGAATGCGGCCAGCGGCGCGAGCAGCAGCTTCCACGACAGGCCCAGCGTGGCGGCGCCGAGCTGGTCGCGCGTGAGATGCAGGCGCAGTCGCAGGCCGACCGAGAACAGCGCCATCGGCGTCAGCGTCGAGCCGATGCGGTGCAGGATTTCGCTGACCGCCGCCGGCCAGCCGCCGGCAGCGCCCACGACGATGCCGGCGAGCAGCGCCAGAAATGCCGGGAACAGCAGCACGCGGCGCGCGATTTCGCGCGGATGCGCCTTCGCGCCGCCGTAGATCACCGC
>JBOICL010000080.1:0-3077 GCA_050740055.1 Stenotrophobium sp. | reverse complement strand
AGGTAATTGTGTCCCACCGGTACGTACCAGCCGTGACCGGGCTCGACCGCGAAGGCCAGGCCCACCAGTCGTGCCTGGTTGGAGCGTAGGCTGTCGGTCTCGGTATCGAAGCAGAACAGTGCGCTGGCTTCGAGTCTCAGAGCGAGCACTTCGAGCGCGGCCTCGTCGAGCACAAGTTCCGCGCGGGTTTTCGGGGATGACGGACCGGGCTCCGGTTTCGCAGGCGCAGCGTCGGCTTCGGTGTGTGCGAAAGGCTCATCGCTCGTGTCTTTGGGCGCGGCCGTTTGCGAGAGAGTGGGCGCAGAGCTGTTTAACTCATCCAGCCAGCGATGGAAGCCCATGCGCTTGTACAGCGCCGCGAGCTTTGTCTTGTCCGCCGGTTTGGGCACCAGATCGGAGACGGTCACCGGCAGTTCGAGATGGCAGCGTATCGTCGCCAGGTCTTTGGCCACCGGTAGCAGTCCCTGCTGCAGATGCGCGCGGAATTTTTCGCCGACCTTGCCGCCGATCTTGTCTGCCTGCGCCACCAGCGCATCCAGCGAGCCGTATTCGTTGAGCCACTTCGCCGCGGTCTTGGGGCCGACGCTGGGCACGCCGGGGATGTTGTCGCTGCTGTCGCCCATCAGCGCCAGCATGTCCACGATGCGCTCCGGCGGCACGCCGAATTTTTCCACCACCGCCGCGCTGTCTAGGCGGCGGTTCTTCATGGTGTCGAGCATGTGTACCTGCGCATTGACCAGTTGCGCCATGTCTTTGTCGCCGGTGACGATCAGTACCTCGAGCCCCTGTGCCTGCGCCTGCGTCGCCAGCGTGCCGATCACATCGTCGGCCTCGACTTTCGGGATCTGCAGCACCGGCAGGCCCAGCGCCTCGACCATTTCCATGATCGGCGCAAACTGGTTGGACAGGTCTTCCGGCGTCGGATCGCGGTTGGCCTTGTACTCGGCGTAAATCTCCTCGCGGAAGGTCGGCCCCGGCGGATCGAATAGCACGCAGATGCGCTCCGGCGCGTAATCCTTCATCAGCTTGCGCAGCATGTTGCCCATGCCATACACCGCGCCGGTCGGTTCGCCGGCCGGATTGGTCAGCGGCGGCAGCGCGTGATAGGCGCGGAACAGCCACGACGAGCCGTCGATGAGGATCAGGGGTTTCATGCTGCCGCGCTCCGGAACCACCAGTGGTTCCATCCGATGACCAGTCTTGCGAATTCCGCATAGCCTTTGGCGCGTGGATGCGCGCCGTCATTTTCGCCGGCCTGCTTCATCCACACCACGCTCGCATGCAGCGCCTCGAAGACCGGCAGGTAAGGCACTTCCAGTTTGCGGCAGGTTGCATCGAATTGACGGGACAGTGCATCGATGCGCCGGTTCTGATCCGTATCGGCAACTGGTGCCGGGCCAATCATCAGCACCTTGTAGCGCGTTTTTGCGCTGCCGAGGATCGCATTCAGATTGCTGACGCTGTCCTGCGCGGCAACCCGCGTTTTCCCGGCTTCCTCCGTCGTGTCATTCACGCCGAAGGAAAAAACCACATGCGGCTGGCAAGCCCGGGGCAAGCGTCGCGCACATTCTTCCAGCCATCGCCCGGCGATATCCGCGCTGGTTTCAAGACGGATGCCGAGGTTGTAGGTGGTGAGGCCGAAGCCGTTCTTTGCAGCGCTTGCGGACACGCGGCCCGCCCAGCCGAGATGTTCCGGATCGCCAAAACCGGCAGTCAGCGAATCACCGACGAAGCAAACGCGAATATCCGCCGGGGCGTTCACGGCAGCAGCGACTCTCCACGCACGAGGTCGTCCAGTGTTTCGCGTTCGCGCACCAGGTGCAGCCGGTCGCCGTCCACCATCACCTCGGCGGCGCGCGGTCGTGTGTTGTAATTCGAGGCCATGGTGAAGCCGTAGGCTCCAGCGGTGCGCACGGCCAGCAGATCGCCTTCGGCCAGCGCCAGTTCGCGGTCCTTGCCCAGCCAGTCGCCGGTCTCGCAGACCGGCCCGACGATGTCGTAAACCATCTTCGGCGCCGTCGATTTTTCGGTGACACGGACAATGTCCATCCATGCCTGGTACAGCGTCGGCCGGATCAGATCGTTCATTGCCGCGTCCACCACGGCGAAATTCTTTGCGGCGCTGATCTTCAGCGCTTCGACGCGCATCAGCAGGATGCCCGCGTTGCCGGCAATGGCGCGACCCGGCTCGGTCATGATCTTGAGGCCGCGGCCTTCGAGCTTGGGCAGCAGCGCCTTCGCCCACACGCTGGGGTGTATCGGCTGCTCGTCGCGGTAGCGCACGCCCAGGCCGCCGCCAACGTCGATGTGGCGCAGCACGATGCCCGCCGCTTTGAGCCGGTCCACCAGCGCCAGCACGCGGTCGAGCGCGTCGAGGAAAGGCTGCACGTCGAGCAGTTGCGAGCCGATGTGGCTGGCGATGCCGATGACTTCGATGCCGGGCATCCTCGCCGCCGCGGCGTAGAGCCGCTCCGCAGTGGCGATGTCCACGCCGAACTTGTTGTTCTTGAGGCCGGTGGAAATATAGGGATGCGTTTTTGCATCCACATCGGGGTTCACGCGCAGCGCAATACGTGCGCGTTCGCCGCGCTTCTGCGCCACCACGTCGAGGCGCGTCAGCTCCGATTCCGATTCGACATTGAAACAATAGATGCCCGCCGACAGCGCGTCCTGCATCTCCTGCGCGGTCTTGCCGACGCCGGAAAACACCACTTTCGCCGGGTCGCCGCCCGCGCGCAGCACGCGGAACAGTTCGCCGCCGGAGACGATGTCGAAGCCGCTGCCCAGCCGAGCCAGCACGTTGAGCACGGCGAGGTTGGAATTCGCCTTCACCGAGTAGCAGACCTGGTGTGGCACCGGCGCGAGCGCGTCGTCGAAAGCGTGAAAATGGCGTTCCAGCGTCGCACGCGAATAGACATAGCAAGGCGTGCCGAAACGCACGGCGATGTCGGCGGCGCGTACGTCTTCCGCGTAAAGCTCGCCGCTGCGATATTCGAAGTGATCCACTACGGAGTTTCCTGGTTGGGTGCGGGAACAGGCGCCGGCGTCGTGGCTGGCGCCGGCACGGGTATGGGTGC
>JBOICL010000079.1:0-10248 GCA_050740055.1 Stenotrophobium sp. | reverse complement strand
GCTCTTGCGTTCTGGCAGATACAGGCTGTGATTATATATTTAGTATATTTATATTTAATCAATATTAAATAACAGTCGGCCGACTCAATTTGTAGAGAGCGGGTGCCGACACGGTGCTTGTCCGAAGGGCAATGGGTGCGGGAGGCGCCCGAAGCCCGCGACCAGCGCTAAGGTCGGCACCCCACCACCCGCTCCCGCACCCGTTTCGCTTCGCAAAAACACCGTGTCGCGGGCGGGTGACGTAAAAACTGGTTCACAAAAGAAAGGCGCCTTGCGGCGCCTTTCTTGATCTTGCAGCGAACATCCGATGTCTTACTCGAAAACAAAACTCTCGACCGGCAGCCGGGTCAGAGACTTGCTCGGCTTGGTCATAGAGGCAGCGTGGCCCTTGGCGCGCGGCAGCAGGTGGTCGAAGTAGAACTTGGCCATGCCGATCTTGGCCTTGTAGAACTCCGGCTTCTCAGCGCCATTCTTTTTCGCCAGCTTTTCATGCGCCACGGAGGCTTGCAGCGCCCAGAAGTAGGCCATCGTCACGTAGCCGGAATACATCAGGAAGTTGTAGCTGGCGCTGCCGACGATGTCGCGGTCCTTGCGCGCCACCAGCATGATGCGCACGGTCAACAGGTTCCACTGCGCGGAGAGCTTGGCCAGTTCGGTGGCGAAGGAGCGCATGCGGTTGTTGGCCATGTTCTCCAGCGCGAACTTGCCGATCAGCGAAGTGAACTCGCGCACCGCCTTGCCGCGCGTCATCACCAGCACCTTGCGGCCCAACAGGTCCAGCGCCTGGATGCCGGTGGTGCCCTCATACAGCGTGGAGATGCGCGCATCGCGTGCGATCTGCTCCATGCCGTGTTCCTTGATGTAGCCGTGGCCGCCGAACACCTGCATGCCGAGGTTCGCCGCTTCCAGTCCGAGCTCAGTGAGGAAGCCCTTGAGGATGGGCGTGAGGAAGCCGAGCTTGTCGTCCCAGTACTTGTACTTCTTGTCGTCGCCTTCGACGATGCCGTTGGTCATGTGGTCGGCGTACTGAGCTGCGAAATAGACCATTGCGCGGCCGCCCTCGGCGATGGCCTTCTGCGTCATCAGCATGCGGCGCACGTCGGGGTGGTGGATGATCGCGTCGGCGACCTTGTCCGGCTCCTTCTTGCCGGACAGCGAGCGCATCGAGCGGCGCTCCTTGGCATAGGCCAGCGCGCCCTGATAGGACAGTTCCGCGTTGCAGACGCCCGAGATCGCGGTTCCGATACGCGCGGTGTTCATGAAGGTGAACATCGCCTCCAGGCCCTTGTTGGGCTGGGCGATCATGTAACCGGTGGAATTCTCGAAATTGATCACGGCCGTGGCCGAGGCCCTGATGCCCATCTTGTGTTCGAGCGCACTGCACACGACGTTGTTACGCCCAATGAGCGAACCGTCGGCATTGACCTGCATCTTCGGCACGATGAACAGCGAGATGCCGCGGGTGCCGGGAGGCGCATCCGGCAGGCGCGCCAGCACGATGTGAATGATGTTCTCGGTGAGATCATGATCGCCCGAGGAAATGAAAATCTTGGTGCCGGTGATCTTGTACGTGCCGTCTGCCTGAGGCTCTGCACGGGTCTTGACCTGCCCCAGATCGGTGCCGCACTGCGGCTCGGTCAGGCACATGGTGCCACCCCAGCGGCCTTCCACCAGCGGCGGCATGTAGAGATTCTTCAGCTCCGCGCTGGCATGCTGCATGACCGTATTCATCGCACCCAGGCTCAGGCCCGGATACATGGTGAACGACCAGTTGGCCGTGCCCATCATCTCGGACTTGAACACGCCCATCGACATCGGCAGGCCCTGGCCGCCGTATTCCGTCGGATGCGACAGGCCCTGCCAGCCACCCGCAACATATTGCTCGTAGGCGTCCTTGAAGCCTTTTGGCGTGCGAACTTCGCCATTTTCCAGATGACAGCCTTCTTGATCACCCGGCAGATTCAGGGGCGCGAGCACCTCTTCGCAGAGCTTCGCGCATTCGCCCAGAATCGCTTCCACGGTCTCCGGATCAGCATCCTTGCCATTGGAAAGCTGGCTGTAATGTTTGGGAAAGTCGAAGACTTCATTGATCAGGAAGCGCATGTCGCGCAAGGGAGCTTTATAGGTCGGCATCGTCGTTTCCTTTAACGGACAGGCACAAAGGGCGCGGAGTCTGAGGCAGGCACCAATCCCTGCCATTGGCCGGAAAGCGCCACTTGCACGGCCGGCAGGTAAATGCAGCTTTGGCGGTTTTCTGATCTTATAACCGAAAATGGCGCCGCCCTGCCTTTGGCGCCGCCCCGGTTCGCTACAATTACCGCCAGCTTTCCTTCCTCCCGGAGTTCTGCATGAAAACCGCACGCAAGGTCGCCATCCTCGGCGGCACCCGCATCCCCTTCGCCCGCTCCAACACCGCCTACTCGACCAAGAGCAACCAGGACATGCTGACCGCCACCCTCAAGGGGCTGGTGGACAAGTTCCAACTGCACGGCGAGCGCATCGGCGAAGTCGCCGCCGGCGCGGTGCTCAAGCACTCGCGCGATTTCAACCTCGTGCGCGAATGTGTGCTGTCCTCCGGCCTCGCGCCTGAAACCGTCGGTTACGACCTGCAGATGGCCTGCGGCACCGGCCTGCAGGCGGCGATCAACGTCGGCAACAAGATCGCGCTGGGCCAGATCGACTCCGCCATCGCCGGCGGTGTGGACACCACCTCCGACGCGCCCATCGGCGTCGGCGAGGGCCTGCGCAAGATTCTGCTCGAAGTGAACCGTGCCAAGACCGGCCAGCAGCGCCTCAAGGCGCTGGCCAAGTTCCGTCCGTCCATGCTCGCGCCCAACCTGCCGGCCGTGTCCGAGCCGCGCACGCGCAAGAGCATGGGCCAGCACTGCGAGGACATGGCCAAGGAATGGAAAATCAGCCGCGAGGACCAGGACCAGCTCGCCTTCGAGTCGCACAACAAGGCGGCGCGCGCCTACGAGAGCGGCTTCTTCGCCGATCTGATTGTGCCCTTCGGCGGACTCGACCGCGACAACAATCTGCGCAGCGAAATTTCGCTGGAGAAGCTGGCGAGCCTACAACCCGCCTTCGACAAGAAGAGCGGCAACGGCACGCTCACCGCCGCCAACTCCACGCCGCTGACTGACGGCGCCTCCGCCGCGCTGCTGGCCAGCGAGGACTGGGCCAAGGCCCACGGTCTCAAGGTGCAGGCTTATCTCACGCACGGCGAAACCGCCGCGGTGGATTTTGTCGGCAAGAAGGAGGGCCTGCTGATGGCGCCCGCATATGCCGTGCCGCGCATGCTGGAACGCGCGGGCATGAAGCTTCAGGATTTCGACTTCTACGAGATTCACGAAGCCTTCGCCGCGCAGGTGCTGTGCACGCTGCGCGCCTGGGAAGACAAGAAGTTCTGCCAGGACCGCCTCGGCCTGTCCGGCCCGCTGGGCGCGATCGACCGCAGCAAGCTGAACATCCGCGGCAGCTCGCTGGCGCTGGGCCATCCCTTCGCCGCCACCGGCGGCCGCATCATCGCCACCGCGGCGAAAATCCTCAACGAGAACGGCGGCGGCCGCTGCCTGGTCTCGATCTGCACCGCCGGCGGCATGGGCGTCACCGCGATCATCGAGAAGTAATTTTCACGTGTACTCAAGCATCATGCCGGCAACGGCATGGCGCTTTTTTCATGGCTGGAAGCCGCCATCGCAAGCACCACCCGCCCGCGACACCGTGTTTTTGCGCAGCAAACCGGGTGCGGGAGCTGGCGGTGGGGTGCCGACCTTAGCGCAGTCGCGGGCTTCGGGTGCCTCCCGGCTTCGCCCCGGCCAAGCCTTCCAGCTTGGCGTTCGCCAGCTTGGACTGCCACTGGCAGTCCAAGAAACCCTGGCTCACCCCATTGCTCTTCGAGCAAGCACCGTGTCGGCTCCCGCTCTCGCGGTTTGCACCGCATTTATGTTTTATAATATTAAGTTATTTATATTATAGTTAATATTCACTAACATTTTCTCCAGAGAATCCGCGAGAGCGGGTGACGCCCCGTCCGCTACATGCCGTGCCCGAGTTACAGCTATGTCGGCCACGGCCAGACCGGCTATCCTGCGCGCCCTTCGGCAGATCGAGATGTGAAATGAAGCTGGACCGGCGCAGTCTCGGCGTGGTGGGAGCAGGCATGTGCGCCTTCTTCGACATGTACGTGACGATGGCGCTGCTGCCGGAATTGCGCCGCGTGTTTAACGCCAGCGTGACGACGGTCAGCCTCACCGTCACCGCCACCATTCTCGCGGTGGCCATCGCCGCGCCGCTGGCCGGCGGGCTCGCCGACCGCTACGGCCGCCGCCGTGTGCTGCTCATTGCCATCGGCCTGCTGAGCCTTGCGACACTCGCCGCGGGCGCCGCGCCGAGCCTGCGCTGGCTGATCGCCTGCCGCGCATTGCAGGGTCTGCTGATTCCGGGAATCTTCGCCAGCGCGGTCGCCTACATCGCGGAAGAATGGCCCGCCGATGAAGCGCCGTCGGTCGCCAGCCTGTATATCGCCGGCTCCGTCCTGGGCAGTTTCTGCGGACGCTTTTTCGCCGGGCTGATCACCGCCGCCTGGGGCTGGCGCGAGGCTTTTGCCGCGCTCGGCCTGCTTAACCTCGCCTTCCTGCCGCTGGTGGCGTGGCTGCTGCCGCAAAGCCGCGGCTTCATGCGCTCGCGCTCGCTCTGGTCCTCGCTCAACGGCGCAGGCCAGCACCTGCGCAACCTGCCGCTGGTGGCCACTTACGCCATCGGTTTCCTGATCCTGTTTTCGCAGGTCGCGACCTTCACCTACATCAACTTCCATCTCAGCGCCGCGCCCTATTTTCTCGGCACGCGCGCGCTGTCTTATATCTTCTTCGTGTTCCTGGTCGGCATGCTGATCACGCCCGCGAGCGGCGGCTGGGCGCTGCGCTGGGGCACGCACCGGGTCGCGGCCGCGGCCATGAGCGTCAGTTGCGCCGGTCTACTGCTGACTCTGATCCCGGCGCTGCCGATGGTGATTCTGGGACTGATCCTGAGTTCCGGCGGCGTGTTCGTGGTGCAGGCCCTGGCGACGGCGAAAGTGCCGCGGCTGGCCGACGGCGCCCGCTCCGCCGCAGTGGGGCTCTACATCAGCAGCTACTACCTCGGCGGCAGCTTCGGCGCCACCCTGCCCGGCGCCTACTGGCAGCAACTAGGCTGGACCGGTTGCGTCATTCTCGTGCTGGCAGCGCAGGTCGGCGCAGCTCTGCTGGCCTGGAAGGTCTGGTCAGATCGCCTCGACGCCGATACGGCGGCCCTGCCGCCGCAAGCTCAGGCGCCAGTCTGAGGAAACTCTGAAGAAGCGTCGCGAGCGCAGGCAGCTTGCGTGAGGACGGAGCGCAGGAACCGGAGTTTACAGAGGAGTAAATGAGGATTCCGAGCATTGCCCTCACGCAAGATGCCGAGCGTAGTAGCTTATTCAGAGTTTCCCTGGGCGTTGCGCGGATCGCCCTCAAGCAGGCTAGGCGCCTGCTCATCCAGCGCGACGGTCTGCGCACCGGCCGCGATGATGCGCAGCATCTTCATCACCTGCTCGGCGATTTCTCCGCGCTGTTCCGGCGGCAGGTTCATCGCTGTCGCGCCCATGGCGAATACCAGCCGCGTCATCGCCTTGGCCACCAGCGACGGATAGACCAGCCGGGTGTTTTCGGTGATGGAGATCCGCGTCAGGTCTTCGCGCAACTCGTCCTCGAAGAATTCCAGTTCGCGCTCGACCGCCTGCTTGAAGGCATCGGAGCCGACGTGGCTTTCGCGCAGCAAAACGTGCAAAAGCTTTTCATCGGCCTCCAACTGCTCCATGAAAGTTTCCACGGAAGTGCGGATCACGCTGCGCTCCGGCGACATGCGGTTGCGCGCCTCGCGGATGATTTTGCGCAGAGTGCCGCCGGCCTGGTCGATCAGCGCGACCGCGAGTTCATCGACATCGCGGAAATGGCGGTAAAAACTGTTCGGCGCGATGCCCGCCTCGCGCGCGATTTCGCGCAGGCTAAGTGACGAAACGCTGCGATTCGGGCCGAGCAGCTTGAGCGCGGCGGCGATCAGTTCGTGACGCTCCACCTGCGGACGGCGCGCAGGTTTTCCGGGCCGCTTGCGCGGCCGCGCTGCTGCTCGTTTGCGGGGTCTGGGAACCGCCATATTGGATGCCATCGTTGATCGAAGCCGCACGCGGCGCCTGCAATAATTGTATACGCTTGTATATACACTCGTATATAATCCGTTGGAGCCTGCCGCTTCCGGCTGCGCATAGTAACAGCCGCTAGGCTGCACCCACGAGTCCGTCAATGTCCGCCACCCCCCGCGGTATCTCGCGCCGCATGCTCGGCGCATTCACCGCTTTTGTTCTGGTCCATGCTGCCTGCCTCGGCGCGATCTGGAGCGGCGTCACCGCCGGTGCCCTGTGGCTGATGCTGGGGCTGTACCTGCTGCGCATGTTCGGCATTACCGCCGGCTATCACCGTTACCTCTCACACCGCGCGTTCAAGACTAGCCGCATCTTCCAGTTCGTGCTCGCGTTTCTGGCGCAGTCATCGCTGCAAAGCGGCGCAGTCTGGTGGGCGGCCAAGCACCGCGCGCATCACCGTCATTCCGACATGGCGGAGGATTCGCATTCGCCGGTCCAGCATGGTTTCTGGTTCTCGCACCTCGGCTGGATCTTCAACACCGAAGCCGCCGCCGCCGACTACTCGCGCGTGCCCGACCTCACACGCTATCCGGAACTGATGTGGCTGAACCGTAACCGCTTCCTGCCTGGCATCGTGCTCGGCCTGCTGTGCTTCCTGGGCTTCGGCTGGGCGGGATTGTTCGTCGGCTTCTTCTGGTCCACGGTGCTGCTCTACCACTCGACCTTCGCGATCAATTCCGTCGCGCATGTCCTCGGCCGCCCCCGCTACCTGACCGGCGACGAATCGAAAAACAATTTCTGGCTGGCGATGCTCACGCTCGGCGAAGGCTGGCACAACAATCACCACTACTACATGGCTTCGGCGCGGCAGGGTTTCTACTGGTGGGAAATCGACCTCACCTACTACGCGCTGCGCCTGCTGGGCGTATTTAACATTGTGTGGGACATCAAGGAGCCGCCCGCCCACGTCCTTGCCGGACAGCGCAAGGTCGGCGACCAGATGATGGACCAGATCGCCCGGCGCGTTGCCGGCAGCTTCTGCGCGGAGACCATCTCGCACAAGGTACGGGAAAAATTCGCGGCTCTGACGCATTCCGCAGCCGACGCGCGCACGGCTGCGATGGCCGAACTGGTCAAGGCCGAACTACCATCGATGGACGAAATCCGCCGCAAGGCCGCCCGCATGTTCGCCAAAACCGAGGCGCTGGCCGAAGTGGTGGAGCGCGCCCGCGAGCGCTTGGCGCTGGCGGTCAGCCAGCGTGTCGCCGCAGACGCAGCCTGCTAAAAACTAGCAGCAGCCAGATTTGCTATCGGCCTGAGCGATCCCTAAAGACGGGCCGCAGTCGAACAAGCCGTGGTGCACGCGCTTGTCGCCCGCGATGCAGAAGTGCGGCGCATAGCGCGTGGCGCTAATCATGTCGGCGGTATTGCCACAGACAAGCATCGGCCGGCCGGCATGGAACAGGTGGTGGTCGTCCAGCGCAAACTCGTGCGGATGCTGCGGCAGGCTGCCGAGATAGGTCGCGACCTGTCCGAAATCCTCGCAGCGGTCTTCCAGCGCCAGCTTGAAAGCGCGGACGGTGTTGGAATAAAACCCGATCATTCCAGCCTTCTGCTCGATTTCCGTATTGTTGAGCGTCAGCCGCGCGCTCGACACCGTGCGCACGTCCAAGCAGCCGGCCTGCGCCATCAGGCGGCGGAAATCCTCGAAATAAAGCGCTCCGCCCAGGCATTCACCGATGAGCAGCGGGTCCGCCGCCAGCGCGGCGGGCAGGCGACGGTCTGCGAATACGTCAGAGAAATACAGTTCGCCGCCGGGCTTGAGCACGCGGAAAATCTCGCGGAACACGCGCGCCTTGTCCGGCGAGAGGTTCAGCACACAGTTGGAAATGACCAAGTCGATGGAGTGATCGGCGATTGCCGCGCCCGCCAAATCCTCGATATAGCCCTCACGGAATTCAACGTTAGCGTAACCGAATTTCTGCGCATGCCAATCGACGTGACGTCGTGCGACGGCGAGCTGCTCAGCGGTCATGTCCACACCGATAACGAAACCCTCCGGGCCAACAAGCCTGGACAGCACATAGCAATCACGGCCTGAACCGCAGCCCAGGTCGAGCACGGTGAGCCCTACGAGCGCGGGCGGCATCGGTGAACCGCAGCCATAGAAGCGGTCGCGAACTTCCGGATGCACCTGCGCGACGATCTCCGCCAGGTGCACGGGCATCGCACCGGCCACGCAGCAGACCGAAGTCTTGAGGTCCGCCGAGGATTGCAGCACCTTGCCGTAATACTCGCGCACGCTGTCGATAACATCGCTGGTTCCACTCATGACTCGTTGCCCCGGAATTCAATGCAGAAAAGGTTTCGCTACCAGCATCATGAACGCACCCAGCAGACCTGCCAATGGCAGCGTCGCAAACCACGCCAGCACAATGCCCGTGATGGTTTTCCACTGCGCCTGCCCAGTCACCGCGCCGATGCCGAACAGCGCGCCGCAGGACACCTGCGTGGTGGAAACCGGCAGGCCCAGCGGCGAAGCCAGCACCACCAGCCCGGATGTCACCAGGTTGGCGGTGAAGCCCTGGCCCGGATTCATCTTGGTAATCTTCTGCGAAAGGGTCTGTGCGACTTGGCGTCCGCCGATGATGCCACCCGCCGCCATGACGATCGCCAGCATCACGAAGGCCGGCGCGCCGTGCAGGCCCGGCATGCAGAGGATGGCCAGCCCGACCAGCTTGGGTGTGTCGTTGAGGCCGCGTGCGAAACTGACCGCGCCGGCGCTGAGATAGTGCATCGCGTCGATTGCCGATCCGGCCGAGACACCAAGGATTTTGCCGGCGTAGCGATCTTCGCATTGCGCGACCTGGCCGGTCGTGACGCTGGTGAACGCCACCGCAGTTCCCTTCGCCGTGACCGCAAGCTCCTGACCGGCGCAGACGCAGCTTTGCTTGGTTATGCCCATGCGCTGGCGCGCGAAGCGCAGCAAGGGATACAGCGGCATGGCGATCAGCAGAGACATGATCGGGCTCGCCGCCAGCGGCAGGAAGATGGATCGCCCGGCCCTGGCCCAGTCCACGCCGCTGCCCGCTGAGGCGGCCAGCGCGGCACCGATCAGCGCGCCCGCCAGCGCATGTGTCGTGGACACTGGCAAACCCAGCCTCGTCGCAATCAGCACCGTTGCTGCCGCGCCCGCACAGACCGCGAATGGAAATGCCGGCAAAGCCAGCACAGATTGCGCAATGAACAGCTTGCCGCTGAATGCCGCCACCATCGCCGTCGCCAGCCACAGCGCGGCGATAGCGCCTGCAAAAGTCGTGATCGTGCCCCAGACCAGCGCCTTGCGGTAGTCGGTGGTACCGCTGCCGAACAGGGTCGCCACGCCCTTGAAGTTGTCGTTGGCGCCATTGGCATAGGTCAGCAGCAGCGCGCAAGCCAGCGCAATCCATACACTCATCGTTATCTCCGGTTATTGTCTGCGTGTGTTCTTTCCGACGCCGTCTGGCGCGCTGCGTTACACGTGGTTGTAACAAAAATTCGCAAAATCCGTCCGCATCTTATGAACTTGCGGACGGCTCAGCTTATGATTCGCTCTTCGTGCTGGCTTACGGAGAACTTGTGCCCGCGGATTCGGACGACGCTGATCAAATCGCCCTGCTGCTGGCCCGCGACGAGCGCGCCTGCGCGGCGGTCATCCGCCGCTATCAGCCGGTCATGATCTCGGTCGCGCGCGGCATCGTCAGGGATCACGCGATCGCCGAGGAAGTGGTGCAGGAGGCGTGGATTTCCGCATTCCGCGCGCTGCCGAAATTCGAGCGCCGCGCCAGCTTCAAGACCTGGCTGTTGCGCATCGTCTCCAACGAGGCCAAGGACCGCCTGCGCGGCAAGCCGCGTGAACTGTCGCTGGACGATATGACCGGAGAAGGTCCCGCGATCATCGGCGACCGCTTCAACGACCGCGGCCACTGGAACCTGCCGCCGCGGCTCTGGGATCACGATACGCCGGAGGCCCTGCTCAGCGAGGAGCATCTGCGCGACTGCCTGCAAAAACACATGGATCAGTTGCCGCCGGCACAGCGCGCGGTGCTGGCGAT
>JBOICL010000078.1:0-3862 GCA_050740055.1 Stenotrophobium sp. | reverse complement strand
GGTGTGCGTCGCCTGCCAGGTCGCGGGATCGACCTCGATGCCGCCCCAGCCGTATTCGAGCGCGAAGTTGCCCGGCGTCAGCATGTAGAACGAGGTCATCTTGTCGTTCTCGTGCTGGCCCAGCGTCGCCATCAGCTTGACGCCCTGCTTGCTCAGGCGGTCATAGGCGAGACCGACTTCGGTCATCGAGTGGACCTCGGCCATGATGTGCACGCAGCCGCTGGGGCTGGGCATCTCGGCGAGTGCGAGGCTGTGGTGACGGCCGCTGGCCGCATGCAGGAAATAAATCCGCATCACCGGCGCATCCGGGCCGGGCTGGAAATTGAAGATGTCCGAGAGGCCGAAGCCCAGCGCTTCCTGGAAGAACTTGAGCGAGGCGTCGAATTGCAGCGTGGGCAGTACGGTGTGGCCAAGGCCGTACTTGCCGGTCTTGAAACCCTTGACGCCGATCGGCGACACAAAGGGCGCGCGGCCGCCGGCATAACCCCAGCTCAGCTCGTGGCGGTTGCCGGAGGGATCGGTGAAACTGACAATGTCCTTGACGGCTCGCGCCTTGCGCAGTTCCGCGCTGCCCGGCTCCACGGTGATGCCCGCCTTCTTGATCGCCGCGACGGCGGCAGTGAAGGCTTTTTCGTCGGCCACTTCCCAGCCCGAAGCGAGATAGCGATCTGCGCTGCCATTGACCACGGCCATGCGGAAATCGCGCTCGTCGAGTTTGACGTAAAGACCGCCATCCGGCGCCGCGGTGGTCATGGCGCCTAGCACCTGTTCGCCGAAATTTTCCCACTTGGAAATGTCCGTGCTTTCCGCCACGACATAAGCCAGTGCTTCGATCTTCACCATGAGCCGCTCACCAGTATGAATTTTTGGATGAAGCATTATCGGAATCGTCCGTCTTGCGGGCTTCATCCGTTGGGGTGAGGCCTTGCCTGCACGGCCCTCCGCAACCTCATCCGCATGGACGGTTTTGCGGCCGGTTTCCGCGCCTATTCTGGCGGCTCAAAAGAGGAGAATCACATGCTGAGCCTGCAGGAAATTTCCGACCGCATCGAGATACAACAGGCGATGGTGGATTACGCCAGCGCCATCGACCAAAAAAACTTCGACGCGCTCGACCGCGTCTTCACCGCCGACGCCTACATCGACTACCGCGCCATGGGCGGCATCGACGGCCCTTATCCCAAGATCAAGGCCTGGCTCAGCGAAACGCTACAACGGTTTCCACACTACTACCACTTGGTCGGCAATGTCGCGCTGGAGATCGAGGGCGACACGGCGCGCTCGAAGATCGCCTGCTTCAACCCGATGCAGATGGCACTGCCCGACGGCAAAACCCAGGTCATGTTCTTCGGCCTCTGGTACATCGACCAGTGGGTGCGCACCGGCGAGGGCTGGCGCATGCGCGAACGCATCGAGGAAAAGTGTTTCGATTTCAACCTGCCGAGCGGCCTGAACGCAGGCCCGGCGTGATCCGGCCCCGATGGCTAGTCTCATTGGGTGAAGATTGATTGATGAGGATGGAAATAATGCTGCTCTATCCTGGCGACCTCGCGAGCTTCTGCTGATGTCCGAGCAAATTCCTGCATCTTCATCCGGTGGTTCCCTGCCGATCGCGCCACCGCTCGTGCTTGAAAATGCCGATGCGCTCAACTGGGCCAAACACTGCGATGTGCTGGTCGTCGGCCTGGGCGCAGCCGGCGCGGCCGCCGCGATCACCGCGAAGGAAGGCGGCACAGATGTGCTTGTAGCCGAGCGCTTCGAGGGCGGCGGCGCCAGCACAAAGAGCGGCGGCGTGGTCTACGCCGGCGGCGGCACGCGCCATCAGGTAAAGGCAGGTTACAAGGACACGCCCGAAGCGATGTTCAACTACCTGCGCCTGGAAGCCGGCGACGCGGTGAGCGAAACGACACTGCACCGCTTCTGCAACGACAGTCGCGGCCTGCTCGAATGGCTGGAATCCATCGGTGCCGCGTTCGAGTCCGACGCCCCGCCGCCGAAAACCTCGTATCCCAAGAACGGCGTCTATCTCTACTACTCCGGCAACGAAGGTGTCAGCCCGTATTCGGAGGCGGCGCCGCCCGCGCCGCGCGGGCACCGCATGAACGACACCGGCATGTCCGGCAAGGCGCTGTTCACGGTCCTGCAGCGCAAGGTCGAGAGCCTCGGCGTGCCGGTGCTCAAGCAAAGCGCGGTGCGCCGTCTCATCACCGACAAGACCGGCGCGGTACTCGGCGCGGAAGTCTGGCAGCTTGCTCCCGGCTCACCCGCCGCACTCAGGCACCAGAAACTCATGCGCCGCGCCGAAGCAGTGCACAACGTTGCGCCGAAGTGGGCCGACAGCCTGCGCGCGAAAGCACTGGCGCTGGAATTCAGCGACGCCAAAGCCTTGCCGATACGCGCCAGACGCGGCGTGGTGCTGAGCGCCGGCGGCTTCATCTTCAACCGCCAGATGGTGACCGAACACGCACCGAAATACCTACAAACCATGCGCCTGGGCGCGACCGGTTGTGACGGCAGTGGCATCCGCCTCGGCCAGTCCGTCGGCGCTGTCCCGGCACGCATGCACAAGGTTTCCGCCTGGCGCTTCATCAATCCGCCACAGCCCTGGGCCAGGGGCATCGTCATCGACGCCAAGGGCCGGCGTTTCTGCAACGAAGCGTCTTACGGCGCGCGTCTGGGCGTGGAGATGTGCGAGAACCACGACGGCCGCGCCTGGCTGGTGCTGGATTCCAGGCTGCGCAAGGCGGCATTCCGCGAAGCCTTTTTCGGCGGACTGTGGGCATTCCAGAGCATCCCCGCGATTTTCCTGATGCTGTTCGCGCCGCGCGGCAAGACCGCCGAAGAACTGGCACAGCGCATCGGCGTACCACCTGCGGCCCTGCGCGAAACGCTGGACGCTTATAACGCATCGGCACGCGGCGAAGCCAAGGACACGCTTGGCAAGGTCGGGCCCATGCTGGAAGTGCTGGCGACGCCGCCCTACTATGCCTTTGAAATCTCCGCGCACAGCAAGACCTTTCCGTGCCCGGCGATCACGCTCGGCGGCCTGCGCATCGATGAAACCAGCGGCGCGGTGATCAAGGCCGACGGCAGTGCGATTCCGGGCCTCTACGCCGCAGGCCGCGCGGCGGTCGGCATCGCGTCCAATGGATATGTCAGCGGACTGTCCCTGGCAGATTGCCTCTGGTCAGGGCGCCGCGCCGGCACAGCACTCGCACGCAAGGTTTGAGCGGTTCAAAATTACGTAAAGGAGATATTTGGATGGGACGAGTTCAGGACAAGGTTGCAATCATCACCGGCGCTGCCAGCGGCGTAGGCAAGGAAGATGCGATTCTGCTCGCCAAAGAAGGTGCCAAAGTAGTGCTGACGGATCTCAACGAGGCGGACGGTGTCAAAGTCGCCGCGCAGATCAACGCCGCGTCGCCGGGCAGTGCCTTGTTCATCAAGCACGACATCGCCTCCGAAGACGGCTGGAAGCACGTGATGGCCACGACCGAGGAAAAATTCGGCGGCCTCGATATCCTCGTCAACAACGCCGGCATCCTGCTCTACGGCAATATCGAGAACACTGATCTCGCCACCTGGCAGAAAATCCAGAGGGTCAATTCCGACGGCTACTTCCTCGGCTGCCATTACGGTGTCGCGGCGATGAAGAAGCGCGGTGGCGGCTCCATCATCAACATGGCGTCGATCTCCGCCATCGGCGGCGTCGGCTCGTTCTGCGCCTACTCGGCATCCAAGGGCGCGGTGACGGCGATGACGCGCAGCATTGCCGCGCACTGCCGCATGAATCTCAACAATATCCGCTGCAACTCGATCCATCCGGACGGCATCATGACGCCGATGGTGACCGGCCTGCACA
>JBOICL010000077.1:0-1499 GCA_050740055.1 Stenotrophobium sp. | reverse complement strand
AGACGGGAGACGGGAGACGGGAGACGCAACAGCAGCAGCAGCGGCATCCAGTTTTTCTGCGTGCAAACCATTCCGTCGCAGCAGTGTTTTACCGTCTCCCGTCTCCCGTTTCCCGTCTCCCGGTAATGCCAGACATCATCAACTTCCAGCGCGTCAGCCACCGCTATCCCGGCGGGCAGGACGTGCTCGCGGACATCAACTTCATCCTGGCGCAGGGCGAGATGGCGTTTCTCACCGGCGCCAGCGGCGCGGGCAAGTCCACCATCCTGCGGCTGGTGGCGCTGCTGGCGCGCACCACGCGCGGCCAGATCGTGGTGGGCGGGCAGAACCTCGCAGCGCTCAAGCGGCGCCAGGTTCCGGCCTTCCGCCAGCGGCTCGGCATCATCTTCCAGAATTTCAACCTGCTGACCGACCGCACGGTGTTCGACAACGTCGCACTGCCGCTGGTGATCCGCGGCTACGCCTACCGCGACGTCGGCCGCCAGGTGCGCGCCGCGCTGGACCAGGTCGGGCTGCTGCACAAGGAAAACGTGCATCCGCTGTTCCTGTCCGGCGGCGAACAGCAGCGCGTCGGCATCGCCAGCGCCGTCGTCACCAAGCCGGATCTGCTGCTGGCCGACGAACCCACCGGCAACCTCGACCCGGAAATGGCGCAGGAAGTGATGAAAATTTTCGAGCGCTTCAACCAGGCTGGCGTCAGCGTGCTGGTCGCGACCCACGCCATCGACCTGATCGGCAAGCTGTGCCACCGCATCGTGCACCTGGAGCACGGCCGCATCAGCCACCACGCGCCCACGCCCGCCTCGCACCTTGGAGACATCCGTCATGGCGCGCCTTGACCGCGGCGACCGCCCGATGCCGTGGCTGTCGCGCTTCACGCAGGAACACACGCGCGTGTTCTTCTTCTCGCTGGGCAAGCTCTGGAAAAATCCCTTCGGCACCCTGCTCACTGCGGTGGTCATCGGCATCACGCTGGCGCTGCCCGCGGGCATGCACGTGGTGATCGCCAATCTCGGCGGCCTCAGCTACTCCTGGCAGGGCGCGATGCAGACCTCGCTCTACCTCAAGGACTCGGTCAGCGACGAGCGCGGGCTGGCGCTGACGCGCGAAATTGGCGCGCGCCCTGCCGTCGCCGTCGCGCACTACATTTCGCGTGAACAGGCACTGACGGAATTCCGCAAGCTGTCCGGCTTCGGCTCGGCGCTGGACACTCTGGACAGCAATCCGCTGCCCTCGGTCATCGCCGTCACGCCACGCAGCAACCAGAGCGAGGCGCAGGTCAACGCGCTGGTGGCCGACCTGAGCAAATTACCGGAAGTGGATCAGGCCAAGATCGACCAGAAATGGCTGGAGCGGCTCTACGGCATCCTCGGCATCGTGCAGCGCGGCGTGGGGGTCATCACCGCCCTGCTCGGGCTGGCGGTGGTGGTCACAGTGGGCAACACCATCCGCCTCGACATCCAGGCGCGGCGCGAGGAAATCGAGGTGATGAAACTGAT
>JBOICL010000076.1:0-1885 GCA_050740055.1 Stenotrophobium sp. | reverse complement strand
AGCTGCGCCAGGCCGAGCAGTTGTATCGCCGCTACAACATTCCCTTCGTCAGCACCGCCAACATCTCCATCGAGGAAATCGCGACTGTGGTGATGCAGGAGAAGGATTTGCGGCGGCAGACGTTTTAAGAGATTTTTCTGCACCCGCTCTTGCCGGAATGGCAGATTCGTTAGTTCAATATCATTGATTATATTTATATATAGTCAATAAATATAAACACACGAAGTGCTTTGAAACCGCAGAGCGGGTGACACCTGATTCCAGCGCCGCGGCTAGGTCACCACGTTCGGCGCCTTGCGCCCGGTAAGCTCGCCAATACGGATGATTTTTTCCGCGACGTTGACCAGCGGCGCGAGCGCCTCGCTGGTTTTCCAGGCGAGCGAAGACTCGTGATTCTCGTAGCGTTCCAGGTAGAGGCGCAGCGTCGCCCCGCGGGTGCCGGTGCCTGAGAGCCGCGCGATGATGCGCGCGGCGTCGCCGAAGACGACGCGCAGGCCCTGGTTGACGGCGAGGGTGCCGTCCACCGGGTCCTGGTAGTTGAATTCGTCCGCCATCGTCACCGTCCATTCGCCGAATTTCTGGCCGGGCAGGGTGGACAGCAGGCCTGAGAGGCCCTGCATCACGCTGGTTGCGGTGAGCGCGGGAAGATCGTCGTAATCATGGCGGGCGTAATAGTGACGGCCGTAGTGCTGCCAGTGATGTTCGGCGAGTTCCTTCACCGACTGGCCGGTGGCCGCCAGCATGTTGATCCAGGCAAGCACCGCCCACAGGCCGTCCTTTTCGCGCACGTGATCGGAGCCGGTGCCGAAGCTCTCCTCGCCGCAGAGCGTGATGCGGCTGGCGTCGAGCAGGTTGCAGAAAAATTTCCAGCCGGTCGGCGTTTCGTAGCATTCCACCGCGCGCGCTTTCGCCACGCGGTCCAGCGCGCGGCAGGTCGGCATGGAGCGCGCCACGCCCTTGAGTCCGTGACGGTAGCCCGGCAGCTTGTCGAGGTTGGCGGCGAGCATCGCCAGCGAATCGCCGGGCGAGATGAAGACGCCGCGGCCGAGAATCATGTTGCGGTCGCCGTCGCCGTCGGAGGCGGCACCGAAATCCGGCGCATCCGGGCCGAACATGATGTCGACCAGTGGCTTGGCATAGATCAGGTTTGGATCGGGATGGCCGCCGCCGAAATCCTCCAGCGGGCTGGCGTTGAGCACCGAATTCAGCGGCGCGCCGAGCAGGTCCACGAAGATGCGCTGCGCGTAGGGGCCGGTGACGGCGTGCATGGCGTTGTAGCGCAGCGTGTGGCCTTTCTTCAGCCACTCGCGTATCAGGTCGAAGTCGAATAGCGACTGCATCAGCGCGGCGTAGTCATCCACGCAGTCCACGATCTCGATTTCCATGTGCGCCAGCAACTGCAGGCCGCGGCGGTCGAGATCCACAAAGTGGCCATCGACGATGTTGTAGCGGTGCAGCGTCCTGCTGTGCTGATGGATGCGGTCGGTGAGGCCCTCGCTGGCCTGGCCGCCGTTGGCGACGTTGAACTTGATGCCGAAGTCGCCGTCCGGCCCGGCCGGGTTGTGGCTGGCGGTAAAGATAAAGCCGCCGGCGGCCTTGCGCAAACGGATCAGGTGCGAGGCGGCGGGCGTCGAGAGCAGTCCGCCCTGGCCGACGACGACGCGTTGCACGCCGTTGCCGGCGGCCATCGCGATCGCGGTCTGGATCGCGGTGCGGTTGTGATAGCGGCCGTCGCCGCCGAGCACCAGCGTCTTGCCCTTGAGATCGGGCACGCAGTCGAACACCGATTGCAGGAAATTTTCCAGGTAGTGCGGCTGCTGGAATACCGCGACCTTCTTGCGCAGGCCGGCGGTGCCGGACTTCTGGTCGAGGTAGGGCTTAGTGA
>JBOICL010000075.1:0-7377 GCA_050740055.1 Stenotrophobium sp. | reverse complement strand
GGACTCGCCAAGCGGCTGCGGGTTCCGATCCTGCAGGCGTCCACGTCCGAAGTGTATGGCGATCCGGCCGTCCATCCCCAGGTTGAAGCCTATTGGGGCAACGTCAATCCGATCGGGCCGCGCTCCTGTTACGACGAAGGCAAGCGCTGCGCCGAAACCCTGTTTTTCGATTATCACCGCCAGCACAAACTAAGCATCAAGGTCGCACGCATCTTCAATACTTATGGCCCGAACATGCACCCGAACGACGGCCGCGTTGTGTCGAATTTCATTGTGCAGGCACTGCTGGGACGGCCGATCACCTTGTTCGGCGATGGTTCGCAGACGCGCTCGTTCTGTTATGTGGACGACCTGGTGGATGGCCTGATGCGCCTGATGAATACGACGGTCGAAGTCACCGGCCCAGTCAATCTGGGCAACCCGGGTGAATTCACCATCCGCGAACTGGCTGAATTGGTGGTCCAGCTCACCAACTCAAAATCAGAAATCACTTACCAGTCCTTGCCGCAGGACGATCCAAAACAGCGTCAACCAGATATCTCGCAAGCAAGGAGTGTGCTCGGCTGGAATCCTAAAATGGCTTTGCGCCAAGGACTGGAAAAAACCATTCCGTATTTCGCGGCCATCGTAGCAGGCGCTTAAACGCAGTGGCAGGCTCCCCCCGCCAGCCAGCAAAATCTGCGGATGAGGCCCAAAAAGAAACCCTCTGGATTCCTTTCAGAATCAAGAGGGTCTCGATGGTGGCTGGGAGACTAGGGCTCGAACCTAGATAAACAGTGTCAGAGACTGTTGTCCTACCATTAGACGATCTCCCAGTAGGCTGGAAAATGGTAGCGAAAACGGCGGCAGGTTTGGACCCTACCGCCGCATAGCGCATTAACGTTTGGAGTACTGCGTTCCGCGGCGGGCCTTGTGGAAGCCGACTTTTTTGCGCTCGACTTCGCGAGCATCGCGGGTCACCAGGCCGGCGGCGCGCATCGTCGGACGCAGGCTTTCATCGTACTCGAGCAGCGCGCGGGTGATGCCGTGGCGGATGGCTCCGGCTTGGCCAGAAGGGCCACCGCCGACAACCGTGATCTTGAGATCAAAGCGGGTCATGGAGTCGGCGAGTTCCAGCGGTTGGCGCACGAGCATGCGCGAGGTTTCGCGGCCGAAATAATCCTCGACCGATTTGCCGTTGATGCTGATCGCGCCCTTGCCGGGCTTGAGGAACACGCGCGCCGCGGCGGTTTTGCGGCGGCCGGTGCCGTACTTCTGTTCGACTTGCTTGGTAGCCATGATTGGGATGCTCAGATATTCAGTTGCTTGGGCTGCTGCGCGGCGTGCGGATGCGCGGCACCGGCGTACACCTTGAGTTTGCGGAACTGGGCGTAACCCAGCGGGCCCTTAGGCAGCATGCCCTTCACGGCCTTCTCGATGACGCGCTCAGGCGTCTTGGCGAGCATTTCGCCGAGCGTGGTGCTCTTGAGTCCGCCGTGGTACTGGCTGTGGCGGTAGTAGGTCTTGCCGTCCAGCTTGTCGCCGGTCGCGTGCACCTTTTCCGCGTTGATGACTACGATGTAATCGCCGGTATCCGCGTTCGGAGTGAAGTCGGGCTTGTGCTTGCCGCGCAGGCGGCGCGCCACTTCAGTAGCCAGACGGCCGAGAGTTTTCCCTTCGGCATCAACGATATACCAATCCCTCTTGGCCGTTTCGTTGTTGATAAAAATGGTCTTCATGATGCAATCCAATCGGTAGTTATAGTTCGGTCACCGCGAACGGTGACGTCAAAAGGAGCGCGATTTTAGTCGTCGAGGCCGGTGGATGCAAGGACTGCGCGGATTGCGCGCACGCGCCCCACCCCGTTCAGAAGCCGCCGAAGTTTATCTTGGCTTCGAGATTGCCGCGCGAGTCGGAGGAGTTCAGCGCTTCCTCTTTCTCGATCTTGCCTTCCTTGAACAGCCGGTAGAGCGATTGATCGAAGCTGAGCATGCCCTTGTCCGAGGACTGGGCCATCGCCTCTTTCACTTCGTCAATGCGGCGGTTGAGGATCAGTTCGGAAATATACGGCGTGTTGATCATCACCTCGAAGGCGGCGCAGCGCCTGCCGTCCTTGCGGCGCACCAGGCGCTGGGAAACGATTGCGCGCAACGTGAGCGAGAGGTCCATGTAAAGCTGGCCGCGCATGTCATCGGGATACAGGTTCACGATGCGCTGCAGCGCCTGGTAGGCGTTGTTGGCGTGCAGCGTGGCGAGGCCGAGATGGCCGGTGTTGGCCAGCTGCATGGCCGAATCCATGGTTTCTCGCGCACGGATTTCGCCGATCAGGATTACGTCCGGCGCTTCGCGCAGGGCGCTGTGCAGGGCGCGCTCGAAGGATCGCGTGTCCTGGCCCAGTTCGCGCTGATTGACGATCGAGCGCTTGTTGGGATGTACGAATTCGATGGGGTCCTCGATCATGAGGATATGGCCCGTAGTGCTCTCGTTGCGGTGTCCGATCATCGCCGCCAGCGTGGTGGTTTTTCCGGTGCCGGTCGCGCCCACCATGAGAATCATGCCGCGCTTGAGCATGATCAGGTCCTTGAGCGCTTCGGGCGTCTCCAGCGCATCGAGCGTGGGAATGTCGGAACGGACGTAGCGCATCACCAGGCCGATGGTGTTGCGCTGGGTAAAGATGTTGACGCGGAAACGACCGAGGCCGCCGGCCTGCGTCGCCAGATCGATTTCCAGGTTCTTCTGGAACTCCTCCTGCTGCTCCTGCGACATGATGCTGTAGGCCAGTTCGCGGATGAACTCGGAGGTCATCAGCGTCTTGCCGATGGCGAACATTTCGCCCTCGACCTTGAGCATGGCGGGCGAGTTGGTGGTGAAGAAAATGTCCGAAGCGTTTTTCTCCACCGCGAGCTTCAGATACGGCAGGATCTTGAGCATGTTGTTCCCTGTTTTCCTTCGGCGTATTTCGTATTCCCAGTCCACCCGCTAGCGGATATTGGCGTGCCTAATCTGTTTATATTTATTGAATTAAATTAAAATAAATCAATACTATTTAACGAATTACCTTGCCAAAACATGCAGAGCGGGTAAGCCTCAGCGGCCCAATCTCCCAGCCTCTTCTTCCCTTTTCATCTTCATGCTTTTCACGCCCTCATCCTCCAGCAGATTCTGGCGCGCGCGCACGGAGTTCAGCTTGATGTTCAAGCGCAGCTCGTTCTGCGAGTCGGCGTTGCGGACCGCCTCGTCGTAGTTGATCAGGCCCTGCTCGAACAGCTCGAACAGGAACTGGTCGAAGGTGATCATGCCCTGCTCGGCGGAGCGCCCCATCACTTCCTTGATGCCGGCGACCTCGCCCTTGAAGATCAGGTCGGCGATCAGTGGCGAGTTGATCATGATCTCCATCGCCGCCACGCGGCCGCCGCCTTCCTTGCGCACCAAACGCTGCGAGATGATCGCCTTAGTATTGAGCGACAAATCCATCAGCAACTGCTCGCGCTTTTCTTCCGGGAAGAAATTGATGATGCGGTCCAGCGCCTGATTGGAGCTGTTGGCGTGCAGCGTGGACAGCACCAGATGCCCGGTTTCCGCGAAGTTGATCGCGTACTCCATGGTTTCGCGCGTGCGGATTTCGCCGATCAGGATCACATCTGGCGCCTGGCGCAGGGTGTTTTTCAGCGCGTTGTCCCAGTTCAGCGTGTCCGAGCCAACCTCGCGCTGCGTGATCATGCATCCGATGTGCGGATGCACGTACTCGATGGGATCCTCGATGGTGACGATGTGGCCCTTCGAATTCTGGTTGCGATGACCCATCATCGCGGCCAGCGAAGTGGATTTGCCGGAGCCGGTGGCGCCGACCATCAGCACCAGCCCGCGCTTGGCCATGACGATGTCCTTGAGCGAGTTCGGCAGGCCGAGCTGCTCGAAAGTCGGAATATCGGTCTGGATCGTGCGCAATACGCCGCCGACGTGGCCCTGCTGCACGAAGGCGCTGACGCGGAAGCGGCCGATGCTGGGCGGGCTGATGGCGAAATTGCACTCGTTGGTCGCCTCGAACTCCTTGATCTGGCGGTCGTTCATCAGTGCGCGCAGCAGCATCGCGGAATTGTCCGGCGACAGCGCCTTGTCCATCACCGGCGTCATCTGCCCGTCGAGCTTGATCGCGGGCGGAAAACCGCTGGTGATGAACAGGTCCGATGCGCCCTTTTGCCGCATCAGGGTGAGCAACTGCTGGATCAGTTTTATTGCCTGGTCGCGTTCCATTTATTTCTCCCGGCAGCCTCAGAGATCCAGTGGCTTGTTGGCCTTGCGGCGCGCGTCTTCCGGCGTAATCACGCCGCGCTTGACCATCTCCCTGAGCGTCTGCTCCAGCGTGGTCATACCTTCCTTCTGCCCGGTCTGGATCGACGAATACATCTGTGCGACCTTGTTTTCGCGGACCAGATTACGGATCGCGGGTGTGCCGATCATGATCTCGTGCGCGGCCACACGCCCGCCGCCACGCTTCTTCATCAGCGTCTGCGAAATCACCGCACGCAGGCCTTCCGACAGCATCGAGCGCACCATGTCCTTTTCCGCGCCGGGAAACACATCGACGATACGGTCGATGGTCTTGGCCGCGCTGGACGTATGCAGCGTGCCGAAGACCAGGTGCCCCGTTTCCGCTGCTGTGAGCGCCAGGCGGATGGTCTCCAGGTCGCGCATTTCGCCGACGAGAATGGTGTCGGGGTCCTCGCGCAGTGCCGAGCGCAGGGCTTCAGTGAATCCCAGCGTGTCGCGATGCACTTCACGCTGGTTGATGATGCATTTCTTCGGCGTGTGCACGAACTCGATCGGATCCTCGATGGTGAGAATGTGGCCGTACTCGGTCTCGTTCTTGTGGTTCACCATCGCCGCCAGCGTGGTGGATTTACCTGAGCCGGTAGGGCCGGTCACCAGAATCAGGCCGCGCGGCGTGTCGGCCAGTTCCTTGAAAATGGCCGGACACTTGAGGTCTTCCAGGGACAGAATTTTCGAGGGAATCGTGCGAAACACCGCGCCCGCGCCGCGGTTCTGGTTGAAAGCGTTGACGCGGAAGCGAGCGAGGCCGGGAATCTCGAAGGAAAAATCAGTCTCCAGGAACTCGTCGTAGGCCTTGCGCTGCTTGTCGTTCATGATGTCGTAGACCATGTCATGAACCTGCTTGTGATCCATCGGCGGCAGATTAATGCGCTTGACATCGCCGTCCACGCGGATCATCGGCTCGACACCTGCGGACAGGTGAAGGTCGGAAGCGCCATGCTTGACACCGAATGTAAGCAACTGCGCGATATCCATCGCCGGTTCCCCTTGGTTAGACTTGTTTAGACTTGTTCTATGGCCGTCATTCTCCGGCAGACACTAGCGGTCTTTTATCCCACCCGCAATATGGCCCTCATTTCCGCAAACCTTGCCACCCTGCGCCTGCGCATCGCCGAAGCCTGCAAAACCTGTGGAAGGGGGCTGGAAACGGTGCGGCTGCTGGCCGTGAGCAAGAATTTCAGAGTTGATGCCGTAATGCAGGCAATTGCCGCCGGACAGCGCGAATTCGGCGAAAATTACCTGCAGGAAGCCTTGGAAAAGATCGCGCAAATCCCGCGGGCGGGCATCCAATGGCATTTCATCGGCCCGATCCAGTCCAACAAGACGCGCGCCATCGCAGAAAACTTCGACTGGGCGCAAAGCGTGGATCGGCTCAGGATCGCACGGCGCCTGTCTGAACAACGGCCCGAGCACCTGCCGCCGCTGAACGTCTGCGTGCAGGTCAATGTTTCAGCAGAAAGCAGCAAATCCGGCTGCGCGGCGGCGGACGCGCCGGACCTGTGCCACGCTGTCGCGCAACTGCCGCGCCTGAAGCTGCGCGGCCTGATGGCGATACCCGCGCCGATCACCGATACCGCCGAAGCGCGCCGCACTTTCGGTGCGCTGCATGCGCTTTACGAAAAAATCCGGCAATCCGGACTGGAGATCGACACCCTTTCCGCCGGCATGTCGGACGATCTCGAAGCCGCCATCGCCAAGGGCTCCACGCTGGTGCGCATCGGCACCGCCATCTTCGGGAAACGGGAGACGTAGAGACGGGAAACGGGAGACGCCAGCGCTACAGTGCTTTATTCTTGCACCTCCTTTCTCCCGTCTCCCGTCTCTACGTCCCATGTCCCAGGATCAAGCCAAACGCGCCGCCGCGGAAGCCGCTCTCAAATACGTCGTGCGCGGCGAAGTATTGGGCGTTGGCACCGGTTCCACGGTCAATTTCTTCATCGACGCGCTGGCGGCGATGCGCAACGAGATTCCCGGTGCCGTATCGTCATCCAATGCCAGCACCGAGCGGCTGAAGAAAGCCGGCATCCCGGTCATGGACCTCAACATGACAGGCACGCTGTCGCTCTACGTGGACGGCGCAGACGAAGCCGATCCGCGCCTGCACCTGATCAAGGGCGGCGGCGGCGCGCTGACGCGCGAAAAAATCGTCGCAGCGGCCAGCCGCAAGTTCGTTTGCGTGGTGGATGAAAGCAAGCTGGTGAAGGTGCTCGGCAACTTTCCGCTGCCGGTCGAGGTGATCCCAATGGCGCGCAGTTACGTCGCGCGCGAACTGGTCAAGCTCGGCGGCGACCCGGAACTGCGCACCGGATTCACCACCGACAACGGCAACGTGATTCTCGACGTGCGCGGACTCTCCATCGTTGATCCGGTGAAGCTGGAAAACCAGTTCAACCAGATTCCCGGCGTCGTCACCGTGGGACTGTTCGCACAGCAGCAGGCAGATGTGCTGATCGTCGGCACATCCACCGGCACGCGCGAAATGAAACGCTGAGTTGCCTCTCGTGCAGGAGAGAGAACAGGGCCGGCCGGCAGTCGCGGCCGAATCCCTCAATGCACTTTGCGTGACTTTCCGGCCAGATGCTCCGCCGCCTTGTGCGGACGGCCACCGCCGCCGGGCACGCCGTAACGCTTGCGCTCGCCGGGACGCGTGGGCTGGTGCTGGTTTTGCGATTTTTTCGGTGCTCGCATGGGTCGTTCCTCGCGCATCGGCGCGGTTGCGGTATAGCCTTCAACTTCAAAGATACCGATCTGCTTGCGCAGCATGCGCTCGATGTCCTTCAGCAGGCCGCGCTCATCGCCGGCCACCAGAGACACCGCCTCGCCCACCGCGCCCGCGCGGCCGGTACGGCCAATGCGGTGCACGTAATCTTCCGGCACATTCGGCAGGTCGAAGTTTACGACGTGCGGCAGCATGTCGATATCGAGGCCACGTGCGGCGATATCGGTCGCCACCAGCACCCGCACCTTGCCGGACTTGAAGTCGGCCAGCGCGCGCGTGCGCGCACCCTGGCTCTTGTTGCCGTGCAGCGCGGCGGTGGTGATGCCGTCTTTTTCCAGACGCTCGGC